>CAUZBD010000125.1:0-6658 GCA_963577795.1 Planctomycetota bacterium
TTGGTCTTGGCAACCGGACCGACCGGTAGCGGAAAAACGACGACCCTTGCTGCGATGATTGACCACATTAATACAAACAGTAGTCGCCGGGTTGTTACGATTGAAGATCCGGTGGAATTTGTGCACCTGAATAAGCAGTCTATCATCAGCCATCGCGAAGTGGGAAAGCACACGAGTTCCTTCAAAGCGGGGTTGCGCGCAGTGACCCGGCAGGATGCCGATGTGGTGCTGGTAGGCGAACTTCGCGACTTGGAGACCATGGCACTTGCACTCTCCGCAGCAGCTATGGGGACGCTTGTCTTTGGCACGCTTCATACCAACAGTGCAGCAAAGACGATTGACCGGATCATCGATATTTTCCCTGTAACGCAGCAGGCCCAGGTGAGGACGGTTTTAGCAGAATCGCTGGCAGGTATCGTAGCTCAGCAACTCCTGAGAAAAAAAGGAGGAAAGGGCCGCGTTGCAGCAACGGAGATTTTGACGGGTAATCATGCGGTAGCAAGTATTATCCGCGAAGGAAAAATTGAACGTATCACTTCAGTGATTCAAGCAGGCAAACGGGAAGGCATGCAGTTGTTGGATGATGCGCTCGAAAAAATGGCGATGGAGGGTGTTATCGAGGGAGATGATGCCTATATGAAAGCGAATGAGAAGCGTCGTTTCGAACAATTTGTAACGAAGTAGTTTTCCATTTTTCATTCTATTATTTGATTTTCTGTTTATGACACGTCGTTTTTATTCTTCCACTTTGATTCAGCCGCCACGTACCGAAATTTGCGGTACCGAAGCACATCATATGCTGCATGTTCTCCGGCTAGAGGTGGGCGATCGCGTCACTCTTTTTGACGGAAGCGGCGTTGAATACACGGCCCGCATCGAACATATTTCTCGGCAAAAAGTGCAATGCACGATCGAGGATCAGCAAGCGATTGATCGGGAACTGGGTGTCGAACTTCATTTGGCTGTTGCACTTCCCAAAGGAGATCGCAGTCGCTGGCTTGTTGAAAAGGCGGTAGAGCTCGGCGTTCGTCGGCTCGTTCCTCTCGAGTGTGAGCGAAGTATTGTGCGTATCCGACCAGCATCGCTTTCGAGGCTAAAAAAAGCTGTCATCGAAGCGAGCAAGCAGTGTGGTCGAAATCGATTGATGGAACTAAGCTCACCCGTTTCTTTTTCCGAGTGGTTCCATGAAGAGCAGGGCGATGGATTGCGACTCTTGGCACACCCTGATCAGACCGCACGGCCGCTTCAATCCATCGATGCTTGCCATCGAGGCGATACAGTGAGAATTGCTATCGGTCCAGAGGGCGGCTTTAGCGAGTCGGAAGTGCGAGCCGCTGCTACACAAGACTGGAAAGTGATCACACTTGGCAATCGGCTTCTCCGGGTGGAGACGTCTGCATTGGCAGCCGTCGCAGCGATTGGTTTGTGGGCACACACGGCAGAATAAATTCTTTTACTCGCCGCGAAAATCAGCTCGTGGATTTCCTTTTACGATTTCGCCAAACAGATGGCCACCCTCGCTGCCATGCTGCCACGTACCGGCGTAACGGGTTTTATCAAAAAGAACCTTCGCTGAGAAAGAACCAAGGCCTGGAATTTTATAGTTGTCAAGCACGATCATCGGTGTGTCTCCTGCCCAACGTACGGTGAGCGGCAAAGGCAGGCGGAGATTCACTGTGCCGAATTGAAGGCGAACATCAAACCGCCAGAGGTGTTCTTGGCCAGGAATTTTTTTCACGCGGTAAATGGTGTACCGTTCCCGCTCAGGTTCTTTGCGTTGTTCCTGTTGGGTATACGTTCCCACCAGCGTCACTTGGGACAGCATTGCAGTAAATTCCTTTTCTCGCTTTTCTTGTTCGTTTGCTTCGCGTGGTTTTGCATCAGCCAGTGACACACTGGCGATCAACAACAGAAGAAAAGGCACGCGATAAAAAAAAGATGGCACGACTTCAATCTCCCCAAAGTGGATATCTTCGCCCAAGGCATGGAATTGACTCGCTGGGGATTATAAACCAATTCTTTTCCTGGTTCCTCTTGGGGGTAATCACCGGTTTGAATCAATGGCAGGGCGAGGGTAGAATGCCTCGCTCGGGAGAGCCTGCAGATTTGTTTTCGTTGGGGGTCAATCTTCGTTGGTAGGAACAGGAAAACGATCGATGTGGAACAACAAAGGTCTGTGGCACGGATGTTTACTCATGAGCGTTTTGGCTTGTGGTTGTGGCAAAGCGGACAACCAAGGCGCTTTGGAGGTGAGGAGCCAGGGAGCGAGGATCCTCGATAGTGCACAAAGCGACAGACCGCCGGTGGTCTCAGTTTCCGACCGCAATCGCACCGACACGTCAAGCGACAACTGGCGACAATGGCGCGGTCCGTCCCGCACCGATATTGCAAATGAAACCGGATTACTCCGGCAGTGGCCCGAGGGGAGCACCGGACCGAAGCAACTCTGGGTTTCGCGGGATGCTGGGATCGGCTACTCCGGGCCCGCAATTGTCGACGGAATACTTTATACGATGGGCGGGTTGCCGCTCTCTGCATCGGGTGTGGAAGATGAGGGAGGCGAGGACGCTGTGGCCGAGGCTAAAGAATATGTGATTGCAATCGACGCCCAAACGGGAGCATTGCTCTGGTCCTCCGAGGTTGGTGAAGTTTTTCAAAACAATTGGGGTAATGGACCCCGTAGTACTCCGACGATAGATGGTCAGTTTATCTATGCACTCGGTGCACTCGGAGATCTGGTCTGTCTCAAAAAAGCGAATGGAAAACTACGTTGGCGGCGAAGTTTCACCGAGGATTTTGGTGGCGAGGTGCCAAATTGGGGATACTGCGAGTCGGTGCTGATTGATGGAGATCATCTCATCTGTACGCCAGGAGGGCCTGAGGGTGCGATGGCCTGTCTGGACAAACGAACAGGAGACGTGCTCTGGCGATCGACCGATTTTACGGACGGTGCCCAATACGTCTCCATGATTGCAATCGATAACGGTGGAAAGCGCCAATACGTGCAGTTGACACAACAGCATCTGGTGGGGATCGATGCAAAAAATGGCGACTTACTTTGGAGTAGCGATTGGCCTGGGCGAGTAGCCGTTGTGCCCACGCCCATTTCAAAGGGGGACTCGGTTTATATTTCCTCAGGGTATGGGGTGGGATGCAAGCTTGTTCGTCTCGATAAGCAAAATCATGCAGAAGAAGTCTATGCAAATCGCAATATGAAAAACCATCACGGCGGGGTGATTTTATTAGATGGTCATCTTTATGGTTACTCTGATGGAGTGGGTTGGTTGTGTCAAAATTTTGAGGATGGCAAAAAAGTTTGGAGCGAGAAAGGCGCATTGGGCAAAGGCGCGATTGCCTATGCCGATGGCCGCTTCTACTGTATTGGAGAAGATGATGGGCGAGTCGTTCTGATCGATGCTTCTCCGGATGGCTGGCAGGCGAGAGGTGAATTTACACTCGATCCACAGACCGAACTCCGCAAGCCAGCCGGTCGGGTTTGGACACACCCGGTGATTGTCGATGGTCGACTCTACCTGCGCGACCAGGAAATACTGCACTGCTACGATGTCAGGCAGAACTAACAATACTTCGCGCTTGTTATTTGCAAAAACTTTCTGTCAAAACATTTTTGAGCGATTCCTGGCTGCGTCGATCAGTTGTCGCATCGTAGACAGTACCGAAGTCGGGATCGTTCGCTTCTGGATTGGTAAAAGCGTGTAGGGCGCGACCATAAATATGGAGTTGCCAGTCCGCACCTGCTTTTGTGAGTTCACTCTTGAGCACAGTAATTTCTTCTTCCGATGCCATCGGATCGAGGTGACCATGGAGGACGAGTACCTTTCCGGGAATCGATTCGGTCACCAAATTATTGGGGGACGACAGAAGGCCATGAAAACTAATGGTTGCCGCAAGCGGACACCCCGTACGAGCCAAATCGAGGGCGCATAATCCACCGAAGCAGTAGCCCATCACGGCCACACGTTCCGCATCGACTTCCTTTCGGTCGCAGATCGCTGCAAACACGGACAGTAACCGCTTGCGGAGTAGCCCACGATCATCGAGCAAGGGCTGCATGAGGGCGGCATTCTCTTCCTTCGATGCCCCTACGCGGCCCTCACCGTAAAGATCGGCGGCAAAACCAACGTAGCCAAGATCGACCACCCGTTCTGCAGCAGAGCGCGCAAAATCATCGCAGCCCGCCCATGCGTGGCAAACGATGACCACCGGGCGTTGCCCTTCGAACTCCTTTTTGGAGAACAAATGCCCTTGGAGTGTCGTTGCGTCGTGTTGGATGGAAACGACTTCCGTCTTGATCGGCATCGTAAAAGCCTCCTTCTTTTGAAGATTATGCGAATCTGGTGTGCTCTGTCCAGGGTGGCGTTTGTTTTATCATCTTGCGGTGACAAAATCTGTAGTGCGCGTTTACAATGCCCGGGTGTCAATGGCCTTTGGGTCATTGGGATTTACCCAAACATTTTTTGCGACAAAACGCAAACTAGATAGACAATGGCTCAAGAACATCTATCGCAGCAACTCACCTTTCGCTTCCGCCATCACAGAGCCTATCTGGCGCTATGCCTTGCCGGAGTGACTTTGCTCCTGGCGGCTGTAGCACTATTGGCTTATTTCGTCGAGGATTATACGCCGCTGCTCGAAGCAGGAATTCACAATCTGGGGCAATGGGCTCCGGTTTGTTTTATTCTGGGTGCAGCTTTACTCTGCGTATGTTTTGTCCCGCAAGGAGTGTTGTCGATAGCCGGAGGTGTCTTATTTGGCTTAGGACCGGGTCTCTTATACGTTTTCCTTTCTGAATGTGTCTCTGCATTACTGAGTTTTTTCATTGGCCGACACTTTCTTCGTAAGAAAGTCAAGCAATGGATTAAAAAACATCCTCGTTTGGGAATGTTTGATCGTGCTGCCCCGGATAAGCGGTTGCGTTTGATGTTTTTAATGCGATTGGCGCCGGCCAATTTCTCGCTTCTCAACTACGTGTGTGCAGTCAGCGACGTACGCCTTTGGCGATTCTTGGTGGCTTTGGTCGGCGTGCTTCCCGGCAATCTCTGTACCGTTTACGCTGGTGATGTTGCGAAGCACGTGAGTCGACTGGCGGGAGGGAATGAAGATAAAGGTTCAATGCATTACGTCTTGATGATTGGTGGATTATTCATTGCCATTCTCACCCTTTCTCTGATTGCGAAGATGGCCTACCGGATGGTCAAGGAAGATGTCCCGCCCGATTTAGAATCTACGACGACAAACTAGAAGTAATCTTATTTGTTGCACACGATTAGCGCATTCAACAGAGGTGTGTCTATCTTTCTGAAGTCGGCTCAGTGACCGGCTCGTTGGCTGCAATCCATGCACGCAGTTCATCCAGTTCGCGTTCGAATCCTCCCGAGAGGATGGGGAACCGGCACCATGTTTTGGGGTCTAGATTTTCATCATCAAGATGGAACGAGGGGGCATAACGCTCGCGTTTCCATTGAGTGCGCGACCAAAGTCTAAAAAAGCGTATCACCCACTTCTCCAGTTGACGGCGATCGTATTGAGTAAATTCAATCTTCACGAACTGGTACACATCCAGGGGCATGTATTTATCGCGAATAGCCGCTCGTTCAATAGCATCGAGCAGATCGTAGGGCATGAGATCCGATTCATCCGTTTGGCCCTCGGTGGATGGTCTCAGTTCGGCCGTTGGTTGCTGCTGATTGACATCCTTGAGCGCTGGAATCGGATGGAAGCCGTGGGGGCCTGTTTTTTCCATCCAGAGCAGCCAACGCCGAAGAAACGCTTTGTCGATTCCAGCTATCGGAGCAAGACCACCACTCGTATCTCCATCCATCGTCGCGTAACCGACAGCCGCTTCACTCCGATTGCTCGTACTCAGCAGAAGTGCTCCTTGAAGATTAGCGAGCATCCACACGCCCGGAGCACGCGCGCGAGCCTGAATGTTCTGCAGGGCAAGATCATCCTGTGACCACTCCAATTTACGTCCGACTACATTTTCGATGCGCTTGGTATAGCCCTCGACGAGAGAATCAACATTCCACTCAAAAAAAGTAGCGTTCAGTGAGGTGCTGAGGTTATGGGCTGCGCTGCGCGTTGTCTCACTACTATTGCGTGTTGCCTGATAAACGCAAGCTAAGAGTTTACGAATCAGTGCCGCTGAATCATCTGCGACTGTCAGCTGATCAATATGAGATAATTTTTGAATAAAACCTTCACAGCCAAGTTCGGCAACACCCAGTTGGACGGCCATCGCGACGAGTGTAGCAACGCTCGATGAATCGCATCCCCCACTAAGTGAGATCACACAACCACAGGAACGGCTTTTTCGTAGATAATCAAACAGGCCCAACGCGACCGCTCGCGTAAATTCTTCTTCCTTGATGTCGGCTGATTTTTCCCACTCGGCCGTATTCTCCAGTGTGTTGGTCGGGAGTGGGTTGGGAAACTCGAAATCAATTTCAACAATCTGATCCGCAGCCCGACTTGTTTTCTGTGTTTGCGTTCGCCGGTTTCGACTGCCCTCCAGGTCAATGTGGGCTGAGGCGAGTTGGATATCTTCAAAGGAAAATCGACAGCCCTCAGTAAGCATTTTTCCATCACTCGCGATCAGGACACCGCCATCATAAATCACACGTCCAGCTTCGTTGCC
>CAUZBD010000126.1:0-6631 GCA_963577795.1 Planctomycetota bacterium
ACGCTTGTTAACGCTTTGGCAGACGACGAAATTTTTGATGATGTCATCGATAGTCTGAAAAGTGATCCAGCTGGCCCGCAGGTTGACGTACGGAAGGATGTTGTGGCCAATTTGGGCGAAAATATTTTGGTCCTTTCCGACTACCAATTGCCCATTCAGGCAGACAGCGAGAGGATTCTTGTTGCGGTGGAATTGACGAATGTCGATCCTGTCCGTCGTGCGGTCGATCAGACGATGCGGAATGACCCAAACGCACAAAAGCGGATGGTTGGAGATATAGTCGTATGGGAAATCGTAGAGGAAGAGATTGAAGAACCTGAGTTAGAAATCGAACTCGGTTTTGATGACTTCGAGGTTGAGGAAGAAGAAGAGACCGTCCAATCACTCCCGACCTCCGCCGTTACTGTGGCGCATGGACGTCTGATTTTGAGTTCGCATTTTGACTTTATCAAACGTGTTCTTACGGATTCGAACCATCGCGAAACGCTGGCAGGCAGCATGGATTATCAAACTGTCAGTGCAACGCTTTCCAGGCTCGGCGCTTCCTCTACGAGCATCCAGACCTTTTCCAGAACGGATGAGGAATTTCGTGGAACCTACGAGTTACTGAAGCAGGGAAAAATGCCCGAGTCCAAGACGTTGGTGGGGCGGGTCCTCAATGCAATCCTCGATGAGGATACGGACGATGAGGAGTTGCGAGAGCAGAAACTCGATGCACAGCAACTTCCGGAATATCAGATGGTTCGTCGCTATCTCGGACCGGCTGGTATGTTTGTCGTGAGCCACGAAGATGGCTGGTCCATCACCGGATGTTTTCTGAGTAAGGAAACGCTGCAGGTGGTCCTTAAAGACGTAACTGGCTCGAAGGGCAAATAGTCGCTGCCAGAGGTGGGTCTGCGATTGCTCTTAAGCGGAACGCGCTTTCCTGTCTCAGGTGGTGTACCTACTGCCGGCCAACCTTCGGGCCAACGTCGATTCTGGCCCAAAAAGGGTGCATCCTATCGCCACGGGTTCGAACGTCCTCAAGCATGGCCTCAATGCTTGGTTTTGCTTCGCGCACATCCGGGAAGCCGTTGACCGAAATCCGCAGACGCTTATCGAAATCGATCAATTCAGGGGTCAGCCAGACTGTCGTCGGTGCGCGACCGGAAGAGACCCGAACGGTGGTTCCATTGTCGGAGTTCCGGATGGTACCACTGACTTTCATCGTCTTCACACGTTTAGGAGGCCACTGGTTCGGATCGGCGACAATATGGGAGGGCATTTGATTGATTTCTACCCACCAGAAGTAATTATCAAAGGAGCGAATAGTGTGGCAGGCGAATTCTTTACGGAAAAAGTTCCGGGTATGGTATTTCATCCAGTCGAAGAGTTTAAGTATCTCATCTAAAAAGTGTTCCTGGCCGCGTCCTTGATAGTTGACGATTGTTGCGTCGTATCCCGTATGACGCAGATAGCGATTAAATTGGTACGCATTTTTTGCCATTTTATTCCCGTCAAGTTCCCCCCCGACAAAATAAAAGGGGACATATTTTGCGTTTTTCCAGTACAGTGCGTTGTAGCTGTACTGAGCATGATCGGCGGTGGCTACAATCGGAAGGACGCCTGCCCAGAGGTCGGGATGGGCGAGTCCCATATCCCATGCGGCGTCGCCACCGCTTCCGTGGCCGCTAAGAAATACGCGATCGGTATCGATCGATACGCGGCGTGAAGCATCCCGAAGACTTTTAAGGACGGCCGCATGTTCGCGGGCAGTAAACTGATATTTTGACTGCCGGGGTTGTGCCCATGCTGGCGCAATCACAATGTATCCGTGCCGCGCTGCTTGTCCGGTTCGTCGTCGTGATTCATCAACCCCACCCGCCCACCAATCGATTTGATGGCCGGGACTCGTATCTCTTCCGTGCAAGGAAACAATAACCGGATACCGCCGATAGGGATCGTATTCGGGTGGCAATTGGATGAGATAGGGAACATTTTGTTGTCCGCTACCAATTTGTGCCTCGAGTTGATAAAACCCGGGCGTATTATCAATTGTCTTTGGAAGTTCTAGTGGCGGTTGCATGTGATAAAGCACGGCAGCCACCCATTTCGGTTGGCCCGCCTCCTGGGAACGTATTTGCGTGACGATACTTTGGCGGTCACTCAGCACGCTGCTCCGCAAAAAGGCCTGGACAAGATTGCGGACGCGATAAAGCGATCTTGCGACCGAAAGATTGTCGGTTGCCTCTGCAGATCCCACAATCCAACCACTGATTGCGAGCGCCATTTTCTTTTCTGGTTCTAAGGCCCGATCTTTTTCTAGTTGAATAAAGCTCCCGAGTCTTTCCAGTGTATACGCATTAATCTGAGAAATGATTTCTGTAACGAGTGGCTTCAGATCTGCGATAATTTCCTTGTTTGTGACGCGATCAAGTTCGCGTTGAAGACCTGTTTTTACGATGGCGATTCGATCGGCGACACCCTGATATTTCTGTAAGATTTCCCGCACCTCGATCAGCGTTACGCCAGCGACATCCTTCTCTGGGAATTGTTCCAAAATACGCTTTGCTAATTTGTGTTGTCCCGCATCATAACGCTGTGTAATTTCGCGCAGACCTCGTGTTGCTTTCAGGTTTCGAATCCCCACGATTTGCCTTTGCCAATCGCGATCTGGAAAATCAGCCGCGATTTTTTCAAGCTCTTTCTCCGCTGCAGCGTAGCGTTCGGCCTCAAGAAAAAACTGATAGAGATCGAGTCGTCGATCGAGATTTGCAGGATCAATTGCATTGTTCAGAAGGTTGGAAATATATTCCGCCGACAACGTACTCGTTGCGTAACGTTGGTCGATTAATATTCGCTGTCCATTACGAAGTGTTTGCACACGGTAAAAATTTGGAGTGATCTGGGTGATGCCCTGAATGATTCCGGCGACTCCTTTATCGGTACGGATTTCGATGGTACGTCGGCCAAAATTATCCCAGCGGGCGGTTTCGTCACCACGATTCAGAATAGGTCCGAGTGCGATGAGTTGCTTTCCATTTTTCGCCACGGGCTGGTGAGGTATTTCGAATCGGATATTTTCCTGACCGAGATTCGGCGTCACTTCCCGAATTTGATGAAAAGAAACGTAGGTTCGCCGCAGGTCGTCATCCACAAGGACAATACTTTCGCCCCCTTCGCTGTTGGATGTGTTCGGATTAACGACCAACGTGCCGATGCGAGCAACTTCTCCATCCAGAGTCACACCGTTTTTTAAATGAATACGAGCCGCTGAGGCATCGCTTCCGGTAAGGCCGATTGACGCGAGAGTCGCGACAACCCAAAAGGCGTTTCTACAAAAAAATGGCGGACGTGGGCGATTCATGGCAACGGGTATTTTTCCAGAGCAGGGCATTGCGGCAAGGAAATATTTTGCACGATTTTATGTGGAAAATAAACGCAATTGTGGATCTTTCCTCCCTCAATCTGGCGGGGTATCCATTCCGCTGCCCTATTGTCTCTGTGGCCCCCCGAAAGTCAAATTCATCTGTCACACCAGTTTGGGAGGTCGAAAAGGCCTCGCTGATTGACAGATATAGCGCAGCTTGCCCAGAATAGCCTGTCCCATTCGTGTTCCTAGGTACCCCAAGTGATTACTCAGAAACTGGTCATCCGGTTGTTGCTCTTGGCCGTATTGTTGCCCGTGGCGTTGTCTGTGGTGATGGCCACCGGGCATTTGCTTCGGTCCATGGAGGATGTGCTCTGGGGAAATATCCTGCTCCGCATAGCGCTTTCTGGAGGCATTGTCTGGCTGATCACGCTTGTTTTGCTGTTGTTCGCCCTCGCGGTTCGAGTCGCCAGCCCACCCGGTTTAGAAGAAGATTCCCAACCTGCCCAGCCGATGGATAAAAAAGAGGAATAGGCGGTTTGCCTCGGCGGGAAAGAGCGTTATTTTTGGATCTTTGGGTGAAATCTGGGCAATCGGGGCTTCGCTTTTTATAATGGTATTGGACAGATAGCGGCCCTACGATTTGGGAGGAACCATTCCTGATGGCGTCCGGATCGACTGTATCTGGCGATTCTCAAGAGGGATCGCGGATGAAGCGGCGCGAGGTACCCTCTGGCTACATTGAGGGTCAACTCGAAAAAACCAGTGGCGAAGTGCGCCTGATCGAAATCAGTATTTCGATTTTGACAATTTGCGTTACGGTCCTGCTCTATCTTTTAGTGCTTGGAGTGGTGGAACATTGGTTTGTCACAGGTGGAATATCTGCCCTCACGCGCACGCTTCTTTTAATCGGTCTTGTCGTTGGCCTGAGTTTTTATGTTCGCGACCGATTGTTTCCTTATTTCCGCTATCGGATTAGTCTGGCGTACGCTGCGCATACCATCGAACAATCAGAGCCGCGACTAAAAAACAGTTTGCTGAATTTCCTTTTTCTGCGTCGGCAGAAACAAGGTGTTCAGGAAGTGGTTCTTCGTGGTCTTGAGCAACAGGCTGCTACGGGACTCTCACGCGTTTCAGTTGACCTATCGCTCGAGCGGCGGCGACTGGTGCACCTGGGTATTGTCGTCATCGCGATCATTTTTCTTGGTGGGCTGTACACCGTATTTTCACCCAAAAGTCTGGTGCCTGAAATCGGACGAATGCTTGTCCCCTGGGCAGAGATTGACGCGGCAACCCGAGTAAAAATTAAAAATATCCAGCCAGGCACTAAAAAAGTACCTTTGCGATCCAGGGTCGATATTTCGGCCGAAGTCAAAGGTCTGCGGGAGGGTGAACCGGTTTCACTCGTTTTTTCGTCTGCGGGTGGTGGCGCTGTCGACCAACGGATACCGATGCGTGCGGGCCCCGATTCGGATGACTATGCTGCACGGTTAGCAGATAGTGAGAAGGGGATTGTCAGTGATCTGACGTATCGAATTGAGGCAGGCGATGCATCAAGTAAAGAGTATCAACTGGAGGTGATCCCCGCGCCAAGCTTTCAGGTACAAAGTGTGGAGTACCGCTATCCTCCCTACACGGAACTTGAAGATCAGGAGTCCGAAGTGGGCGACCTGAGGGCAATCGAAGGAACTCAAGTTCATCTTCACGCGCAATCTACGGACGAAATTGCGGCAGCTTGGCTACATCTTGAGGGGAAACGGGATGGTTTAAAAAAGATGATCGTCGACGGTCACGGCGCAAAATGCGAGTTTTTCCTTCGCAGAAAACGAGTAGATGGTGATTCTAGCGATTCGATTCCTGAATTTTCCACGTATCACCTTTCCTTAAAAACGCCTTCTGGAGAAGTGAATCAAAATAAGGTGCGTCATCAAATTTCAATCCTACGCGACCAGCCTCCCCTGGTCGAAATATTAGATCCGCAGGAGTCGACGGTCGAAGTTCGGGAGGATGCCGCACTGTCTTTTGAAGTCCGCAGTCGTGACCCCGATTTCCGTTTAACAGAACTCTGGCTCGTTGGACATCAGGGAGAAAGAGAACGATTTAAAATTGATTTACTTGGTCGTTCGAAAAGGGTGGGTGAGCCGTTGCGTGCAGTCCATCGAGAATCGACGCGTTTGGTTCCCCAAGCCTGGGGGCTGCAAGCGGGCGAAACGATTTCCGTTTTTGCTGTAGCGATCGACAACAAGCAGCCCGATGCGAATCGATCTGAGACGGCGAGTCTGCGCGTGCGTATTTTGCCACCGCTGCCGGGCAGTCGGCAGGAAAACACGTCTCCATCACCCGACAAAAACAAGGAAGCTTCACAAACGAAAGATCAGGCGGGCAATTCGACTGGCCAATCAGAAAGTGGCCAATCAGAAAGTGGCCAATCAGAAAGTGGCCAATCAGAAAGTGGCCAATCAGAAAGTGGCCAAGCAGAAAGTGGCCAAGCAGAAAAGAGCGATGCAGGGGGGCAGCAGGGTGCCGGTCCGGGCCCTGAAGACGATGCTGCGGAGGGTGAAGCGGCTGCCGAGGGGCAGAATGGCGGCCAGAGTAAGGAGCAGCACGCAGGTGCAGAGAATACCGAGGGGCAGTCTTCAGAGGCAGAGGGTACAGAGCAAGATAGCGGAGAGCAGGGCAAGAGTGGGCAGCAGGGAAATAACGGGCAGAGCCCATCCACTTCGGCCGCAGGGCAACCGCGTGACGAATCATCCGCTGACCGTGGAGACTCATCCGGTGATCCACAGGGAGAAGATCAGAATCAGGGGGAAGCAGCGGAAAATTCAGCGGCCAAGGGAAAGCCAAATACGACCTCAGCGGAGAATCAATCGGGTAGTGCGGGCCAGCCATCGGGCGAGGGAGGGCAGGCAAGTGAGCGTACCGGAACGGAGGGTTCCGAGAGTTCGAAGGTCGATAACGACGGGGATGCTTTCGAACAATTGAGCGATATCATTCAGCAAAAGTCATCCTCGGACAAGCCATCATCGTCTGACGCGCCATCCTCCTCGGATGAGGCTGGGGAGTCGGCTGCTTCTGAAGCACCGAGCACGTCGCCGCCATCGTCCGGGAGTACGGAAGCCGCTCAAGAAAAATCTACAGAAAAAAATCCGACAGGTGGGCAGAAAGGTTCTGCCCAATCAGCTTCAAAGCAAGATCAGTCGGAACAGGCCCAGTCGGAACAAGATAGTGGACAAGCCGGTAGTGGCCGCTCAACACCAAATCCACAACCAAAGCGTGAGGGAT
>CAUZBD010000127.1:0-6621 GCA_963577795.1 Planctomycetota bacterium
GATAAAGCAGCGGGGGCATAGCAACGCGTGTGATCAGACGAACTGCATTTGTAGTCCCCGCTTCAGGCAATATCTGGGTATCTGCAGCCAATTCAATCTTCCGGGGGACAGTCTTTAAGGGCTGGGCTATTCCGGTGCCTTGAACCAGTCTGTTTTGAGCATCGACTTGCACAGCAGAAAATATTTCTTCTTGTCCGCCGGGCCAGGAAACCACCACTTTATCGATCTGCTGAGTGTTGCCGAGTCCAAAATGCAACGATTTACTGTTCTGCGACAAAAAACCTTCGCCCGCACGTAGGGTTGTGATCGACCTAGGCGAATCTTCTGGAGCGGATGCAGAGAGAATGACTTCAACACGCGCACCGATCGCATCGCGATTAGTGGTGGTGCCGTTGCCAACGAGTTGAAGACTTACAAAGTGACCACTTTTAGGAATCTCATTGCGAAGAAGACGAAGTCGAGGAGCATTTCGATTGGAGGCCCAGACATCGAGGTCGCCATCCTGATCCCAGTCGAGTAGTGTAATCGCCCGGGCGTCATCGGGGTAATCAAGGCCACTGGCAGCCGAAATATTTGCGAAGCGACCCCTCGCTGCCGTCGATTTCCCAGGGTTCAGATAACAGCAATTCCGTTCGTGTCCGCTGAAGGACCGCCCCTCATTAAACATTTTTGCAAACGCGGCGAAGCGTTCTTTTTGCCGATTTTCTGGTTGCGCATCTTCGTGGTCCAGACTGAGCGACACGACCTGTCGCCAGAAAAAACTTCACAAATCACCCGTAGTGTCGTCACCTGTGATATATCCGTTACCGATCAGCAAGTCCTGCCACCCATCGTTATTGATATCGGCAAACAGCGATCCCCAAGCCCAGCGGCCCATTTCGACCCCTGCAGCGCTGCTTTGATCGTCGAACCGACCGTTCTGATCATTGTGCAAGAGTGTGTTGCCTCGGGCAAAGCGTTGTAGTCGTTGCTTGATATCGGGGGTAGCATTCTTTTTGAATTGGGGCTGATTACCAATTCTCTTTCCAGCCGAGGACCACATGTTGCTGATGTAAACATCCATCCAACCGTCTCGGTCATAATCGCCCCAGCTGACCGACATGCCGCTGGCCGCGTCCTCAGCCCCCGCTTGGCCAGCAATGTCTGTAAAGTGTCCATCTTTGTTGCGGTAGAGGTTGTCGCGGCCATAATCATTGGCGACATAGAGGTCCTGGTCGCCATCGTTATCGTAATCTTCCCAAGAACCGATGAAGCTAAAACGAGTATTATTCATATCCAGACCAACCTCTTTGGTGACGTCTTTGAACTGCCACATTTGGTCATGGATGTCGTTGCGATAAAGAATATTGCGACCGCCTAAATTGGAGTCGTGATAGACAAAATTATTGACGCCCGTGGGCAAGCCACCGGCATGCGAATGCTCAATAAAATGATCCGGAAAATAGGCGGTCGAGTAGATATCAACATCGCCATCATTATCGAAATCTGCCGCTGAAATAGACATCAAGTCTTCGCTCGTCGGAAGCATCGTCTCGACAGTAAATTTTCCATTTCCATCGTTGGACGCCATCAACAAACCCCCAAGGAACGCGACCACAAGATCCTGATCGCCATCGTTGTCCAGGTCCACAAGCAAGGCACTGCGGGAGTCCTGCACCCAATCGACCTGTGATGCAACGGCTCGGTCATCGAGTTTGCCGTCTTCCTGTTGAATGAACAGTCTGTTGGGAAGCCCCTGTTCCTGGCAGACGTAGAGATCATCTAACCCGTCTCCATTGACATCCCCTACGGCGAGTCCTGGGCTGCCGAGGCTGACGAAGTAGCGCGTATGTGGCATGCTGGAAAGCCACTCTTCGTAGCCGTGTAGAAATTGTTTTTCATAGCAGGAATTGTGTTCGATGGCTGAGCGCGTGCAATCGACAAGCAGCGTTCCATGCGGGGCATTTACCTTGGTTTGTTCGAACGAAGCAACATCAAGTGCTTTGAGGAGCGGAGGTTTATCCTCGCGGGGCATCCAAGCAGCATCCCACGTTGCATGGTGTTCGAGGGTCGATTCGCCCAACTGGCCTGAGAGTTCCAGGAGGTGACGTGTCTTTATGACTTTCCCCTCAGGATGAACCAACACCGTCTTTATTTTGACTTTCATATTTTGAGCATCACGAAAGGCGTCAGCAAGTTGTTTTGCGACGTTGAAGAACCCTTCGGGTCCACGAACAGTTTTTGCGGAAGCATCCTGCGGCTTGCGATGCACCGCGATACTGGGTCCCTCGTAGACCATTTCGAGAGTTTCCGGAAGCAGCCGAGTTCCAGTGAAGTCTTTGGTCGTCAATTTCTTGAGATTCTCTCCTTCTGTATTCATTGGGGAGGAGAGAAAATGCCCAAGCTGCTTAAGTTGTTTTTCTGCTTCGAGCGTAAAGGCTTCGGTTTCCCATCCATCTTTTGTGGGATCATCGATTTCGAGCCACTCCCCCTGGATATCTTCTGCCAACAGGGTTGCACTTTTCTGGGATTTGCCGACCGCATCTCCGGCTCCTGCTGTGGAAACGCTGACCACTTTGGGCGAATCGTTCAGAAGATCCTTGGGGCCGTCACTTTTTTCGGTCACTGAAAAAAGCGCAGCGGTTAAGAGGAATATTCCTAGAACAGCTGCCACAAACGTACTCTTTGCGGAAAACACAATCTTGGTGGGTTGTTTCACGATCGATTATCGATTGTTCAAGGTCTGAGTTCCGTCAATAAAATTACGCAAAATGATCGAAGATCCAATTATACATTCAATTACTCGATGCTTTCCCTTGAAGGGAAAAGCGGGGTAGAGGAATCTGCGAAAATGTGGTTTTCCCTTCCTTGATTTCAATAAACGCGTCGATTGGCACCGCATCGAATCGCTGTACTTTTTCGGAACTGGGCCAGCGGATTTCCAGGCTTTTTATGTTGATGGCATTTCCCAGGCCAATTTCCTGTTGGAGACTTGAAGCCCCAAAGCTTCCACCAGTACCGACGAGCACATGGATGGTGCGTTCACCATCGGGTGTTTCTAGTTCCACTTTCACGCGTGCACCGATTCCATCTCGATTCGATTCGGTTCCGATCAGGCGAAGCGTCAACCAGTGGTTGCTATTTCCCGGATTTTCATAAAGGGCATTGAAGGCAACGTCGCCACTAAACGCACCCCCTAATACCGTGAACAGGTCCTGATCCCCGTCATTGTCGATGTCGGCGAAGGAGACGCCGTGCCCTTTCTGCAGATGTCCAAATCCTCCATTGGTGGTTACATCTAAAAATTGTTTGCCGCGATCATTACGGAAGACACGGTTGGGAATCGTCATTTTAACCGATGGATTACCAGTCCCCAGGTAGAAATCAAGCCATCCATCATTATCGAGGTCGCCATAATTTGCCCCCATCGGCATTGAGACAATGTTGACCCCCTTCGATTCGGTCACATCCTCGAATGTTCCATCCCCCTGATTGCGGTAAAGTCGTGGTCGCTCAGCAGGTGTTTCTCTACCAAGGTAGCCTGCCGCAACTTCCCCCACATCGCCTACCCAGAAACCACCGACAAAAATATCGAGCCAGCCATCGTTGTCGAAGTCCCAGAACCACGTCGGGAAACTACGGACAGGTTCTTGGACCTTTGCCTCTTTGGATACATCTCTGAATTGGAGCCACTGCTTATCAGATTTACCGGCACCAAGATTTTTTAAAAGAATATTGTTCATATTGAAACGTGAAATGTAGATATCGCTCCAGCCATCATTGTCATAGTCTCCGGCGGTTACGCCTTTGACGATTCCCGTCACATCGATGCCACAGGGCATCGCACACTCAGTAAAAGTACCATCGCCCTTGTTCCGGTAGAGTTCACACGCGTGCCGCCCGTCATCGGGCCATGTTTCATTGCCGATGAAAAGATCAAGAAAACCATCACGGTCGAAATCTTCCCAGGCGGCAGTCTGAGTGGGATGCATGGAGAGTAACCCTGCTTCCTGCGTCACGTCTGCGAATCGACCGTCACCCAGATTACGAAGCAATGAGTTGGGATAATGCCCACCTTTTTCAATCCAGCCACCGCGCAATACTAAAATATCCACCAGACCATCGTTGTCGTAATCGGCATGGATAAGGTTGATTCCGCTCGTAATTCCGATCAGACCCGCTTCGACTGTTTTATCCTCAAAGGATCCGTTCCCATTGTTTCTGAAATATTGGATTTGATCTTTGAGTCCCCATGCGCTGGCAACGATATCAATGTCCCCGTCCCGATCAAAGTCTTCAGTGATCGAACCCCCAAGCATACCAACTGCGTCGAGGCCAAGTTCGATAGCTCGGTCATGAAATCGAGGGAATTCACATTCTGAGGCAAAGACTTCTGGAGGGATCTGCCACTGCGGTTCGACGGCGTGGGGCCATTCACCAAGCGTCATGTGGGCGATATTCAGCAACCAGCGAAATTTGAGGCTGTCGGGATAATGGGTTAGAGCTTCTCGAAAGATTCCTGCTGCCTTTTTTGATCCTCGCGTGATTGTGTGAATGCCGTTTCCGGAAATGGGCGCAAGGCATGAATCGGCCGAATGTTGGTGTACACAATTTTCGATTTCGCCGAGGCGGAGATAGGTTAAGCCAAAGAGTTCATACAGAACCTCGACGGTATTCGGATTAAATGCTTCTGGTCGTTGATTGTAAGCTTCTCGCGTAAGCTCGAATTGCTTGATTGCCAAATCGGGTTGACCGTTACGAAGATACTCAAGCCCCAACTGGAATTGTCCAGCCAGTGTGGGTTGTGCGCCCTGAGATTGCTCGAGTAATTCGACTCGGCGATCGCTGATAAATTCGTTCGTTTCTGGATTCGTAGCGAGGTCTATAATCTTAAGCCGTTCAGCCATTTTACGGGTTCCATCGGTTCGGAACTGGTCAGCATGTGCATTGGCAATATGTGAAGGCCCCAAGGCCCCTGGATGGCAATGCTTATGCGACAGGCTCCCCAACTTGTTTTCTGCCGTTTGTTCCGTGATCGGTGACAGAATAGATCCCTTTGAGTTTTCGGATTCCGAACACCCACTTCCCAAGACCGCCGCGAGGATACTGCAATAGAAAAAGAGTCGATATGCAGAAAAAATAAACATGGCAGACACAACGAATCCTGAAACGGGTGGGTGGCTGTGACCCAACGATAGATACTCAGCGTGATTTCAAACGAGAAAAAAGAAACGCCGAGATACCCTGTAAATTCTAGCACAACCTCGTGATCGCGGCCTATGGATGTCGCACTGGCAACAGTGTCCCTACTATAATACGCACAAGCAAGGGGCTGGGTTTTCGCACTTCGGTTTGAGCTGCTTTTTTGCCGAGTGGGATTTGCCCATCGCGTTTGTAAGCTGCTGTTCGATATTGATGCTGAATGAACTCACAAAGGTGCAAAGTGAAAAAGCATCTGATCGTAATATTTGTTTTTTTCTCACTAATCGCTGCCGTGTTTGGTGCTTTTGCGTGGTATTTCGACAGCAGCTCGATTGCGCAAGGCAATATAACTTTTAGTGAACATATCGCACCGATTGTTTTCGAGCACTGTGCATCGTGTCATCGTCCAGAAGAGTCGGCACCTTTTTCACTGCTCACTTACGATGATACGGCACAGAGAGCAGAGCAGATTGTGGAGGTGACGCAGAGTGGCTATATGCCACCTTGGTTGCCGAAACATGGATACGGCGATTTTGAAGGGGAGCGAGGTTTAACCACGAAACAAATCGATCTCATCCAACGGTGGGTGGCTCTTGGTGCACCCGAGGGTAGTCGAGAAAAGTCATCCCAAAAACCTTCTTTCGTAACAGGCTGGCAACTCGGAGAGCCGGATATGGTTTTAAAGATGCCAGAACCCTATGCGCTGCGTCCAGATGGCGCAGACGTGTTTCATAATTTTGTGCTACCCATTTCTGTCGGATCTTCTCGATTCGTGCGCGCAGTCGAGTTACGTCCTGGAAATAAACAGATCGTTCATCACGCCAATATGTTAGTCGATGCTACGGGAGCAGCTCAGCGATTGGATCGACAAGAGCCCGGGCCGGGGTATAGCGGGATGGAGAACCTGAGTGTTGCCTCTCGTCCTTCGGGACATTTCTTGTCGTGGAAAGTGGGGACCGTGCCTTTCGATGGGTATTTAGAAAAGTCCTGGCAGCTTGATCCCGGTAGTGATCTCGTAATCAACATGCACATGCTTCCTTCCGGGAAGACCGAAGAAGTCCGGGCAGAGGTAGGCCTCCATTTTTCGGAAACACCTCCCACGAGTCCCTCACTGGCTTTGATTCAATTGGAGGCTGATAGTCATCTTGATATTCCACCCGGAGAGAAAATTTTTACAGTCACCGATAAGTTTACCCTTCCAGTTGATGTCGAGGTTTTTGCGGTTTATCCCCATGCCCATCTACTCGGCAAAGATTTGCAAGGGTATGCGATCTTGCCAGACGGGAGTCAACAATGGCTCATCTGGATTGATGACTGGGACTGGAATTGGCAAGCGGTTTATCGCTATCAGAAACCAATTCCGTTACCGAAAGGTACGGCACTCGTAATGCGTTATACCTACGACAACTCTGTTTCAAATTCTCGTAATCCAAATAGTCC
>CAUZBD010000128.1:0-6615 GCA_963577795.1 Planctomycetota bacterium
GATGACCAAATCACCACCAGATACATCGGTTAAAAAAGGCCCAGTTGCAACCACAGCCGGCAGTCGCATGGCCTCGGCAACAATGGCCGTATGACTTCCTGGTCCCCCCGCTTCGGTGACAAACCCTAAGGCGTAACGTCGATTTAAGTTTGCTGTTTCGCTAGGTGTCAAGTTGTGCGCCAATAGTACGACAGGGGAGGTGAGTTGGCTTACATTTTCTCTGCGATCGCGGAGTAGGTGCTTCAAGAGTCGTTTTTCGATATCAAAAATATCCTGTGAACGTTCCTTCATGAAGGCATTGTCGAGAGACTGAAAAACCTTCGCATACCGTCGCATCGTACGACTGACCGCATACTCAGGGGAATAATGCTTCTGGCGGATCATGCTCTCAATTTCGCGGCGCAGCCGCGCATCGTGAAGTATTTTTAAGTGGGCTCCGAAGATTGCCCCATAGTGCTTGCCGAGTTGTTCCGTAACGGTATCTCGGTTGGCAGCAATCTCCTGGTCGGCACCTGCAATGGCGTCGGTAAGACGACGAATTTCCGCCTGCACAGCATCCCGCGCAACAAATCGCTGGGGGATGCGAAAGCCCTCATTGTCGACCACCAAAGCTTCGCCGATGGCGATGCCGGGGGAAACGGCTATTCCTTGCAATGTCTGCATCACATCTTGCCAGGCGGAGTCCCGCGAGCAGCATACGGCACGCTGACGCACCGGCTCCGCTCGAAGTCGAGCACCGATCCGCAACGGTCGCCTGCCTGGCGTTGCGTAGAAAATAAATCTGCGCGGGCATTTTTCACCAAATCGCAGAAGAGACTTTCTACTTTGTTTTATTTATGGTTCCTTGGTTAATTCGTCGACGGATTTTGTTTCCAAAATCTTTGCCAACACCTCAACGGCTACTTCTGCATCCGGGCCGCGAGCCTCAATTTTCAGTTGGGTGCCTTGGGAGGCACCTAAAGTGGCGATGTCTAGTAGGCTTTTCCCATCTACACGCCGCTCACCGCTAATGACCTCGATGGTTGATTCGAATTCACTTGCTCTTCGCGCAAATGCTTCCCCTGGCCGCAGGTGCAGTCCCTGGGGGTTTTTAACCTCCACAAACTTTATCGCTTTTGGGTGGTCGCTTGTTTCCACTTCAACACCTGTTGTAAAGAATTCCTTTGAAAGTCTTTAAAAAGACCAGAAATCTCTCTTCGTCCCTGGCATTGGTTGCCCGGAGGAAGGGAGACTAACTTACAAATTGATTGTTATCCGCCTCTTCCAATAACTGCCAGATATCTTCCGCCGTCTTAGACTGTTTTAAAAAGCGACAAAAAGTGTCGTCACGCAACTGCCTAGAAATATTTTCCAGAGCACGAAGATGATCACCTGGGCGATCGGGGGGAGAAATTAGCAGAAAAAATAAGTGCACCTTTTCACCGTCAAGGCTTTTGAAATCGACGCCTTCTATACTTACGCCGACAGTACCTACCAGTCGGTCCACACTTGGATGTTTCGTATGTGGAACCGCAACACCACGACCGATACCAGTACTCCCTAATTCCTCTCTCTTGGTAATGGCTTTAATTGTACTTTCAAGCTCTCCCTCCTCTATTGCGCCCGCTTGCACCAAAGCAATCGTCATTTCTCGAATCACATCTTCCTTACCCTCAGCCGACAGATTTGGCCGAATCGCGGTGTTACTCACGAAGTCAGAAAATTTCATTCCTTCCAATCCTTTTCATTTTTACGAATATCGTATCGTGTTGCGATGTTCTGTGTTCTTATCTTTTCTACTTTTTACCTCGGCTTGAAATATTTATTCTTTTTCATCTGCTAAATTTTCTGTAACAGATTCTGATTGAATCTCCCGATCATGTTCACTTCGATGTCGTTGTCTGATTTTTTCTTTGTACTTACGAAGCTGACTTTCCATCCGATGGACCACGGCATCGATTGAACCCATCAGGTCGCTCGCACGGTCGGTTGAAACAAAATCGTGCTTATGTTCGGCTGAGACCTTTAAATCGACCGAGGGCATTTCCTCATGCTCAAGGTCTATGGTTAAATGAATGGATGTTAGACGTTCAAAGATGCGAGTGACCCGCATCACTTTTGCTTCAATTTTCTGGCGACTCGCATCGCTTAAATGGCCATGACGCGTTGAAATATTGACTTGCACGCAGTCACCTCCCTCAGCGGTACGGGGACCGTGTCGCACAGGTCCCCACATCCCGTCCGAATCCCCAAACCAAACATTGTAACTTTCGTTTCAATCCGCAACAAATCCCGAAAACCGCGGATTAAGGGATTTCTCACCCTTCCTATTGGTTCTTATAGCGAATAAACGCCTCAGGATGGCCCCCCCACCCTCATCTGGTCGAAAGAGCGGTTCGGGCTTTATGGAAGGGTATTTGCTCCACAACCGTCTTTGGTAGTCGGTATACTATCCGGAGGCGTGGTTTGAGTTTTATGATAATTTGAGCTCCCTGTTTTATTTCTGAACTCTGACCTGGTAGTTGCCGTAAAGTTCAGCGAACTTTGGTCACTTACTCGGAACACGTTTCCCAGAGAAAAAAATGTTTGGCACCCCTTCCCATGACCTGCTTCGTAATCAAATTGCTGGCATACCAATTCCACAGATGGCTGCAGCGGTAGAAACACCGTTTTATGTTTATGATGAAAAACAAATCCTCGAGCGCATCGAGGACTTAAAGGCGTTTGATGTTGTACGCTATGCGCAAAAGGCTTGTAGCAACCTTGCTATTCTTGATATCTGCCGCCGAAATGGTGCCGTCGTCGATGCGGTCAGTGCAGGAGAGATTCTCCGTGCAGAATCGGTCGGTTTTTCGGCAAGTGGAGATCCACCCCCGATTGTTTATACGGCCGACATTTTTGATCAAGCGGCACTTGAACTTGTTCTTGATCGGGGAATCCATACGAACTGTGGTTCGCCCGATATGCTTACACAACTCGGACAAAAAGCTCCCGGACAATCGATCACGCTACGGATTAATCCTGGATTCGGGCATGGCCACAGCCAAAAGACAAACACCGGTGGGGCCCAATCAAAACATGGTATCTGGCATCACGAATTAGCCGGTTGTTTACGGATTGCCGAACAATACGACCTGCAGGTGACTGGCCTGCACATGCATATTGGATCGGGTACCGACCTGGAACACCTCGCCCAGGTAGTGACCGCGATGGAGCAGGTGGCCCAACAGGTTGGCTCGAGTCTTATCACTATTAGTGCAGGGGGCGGTTTGCCGATTCCTTATCAGGCAGAGGAATCGTACGTTGATCTTGCGGCCTATTTTCAACTTTGGGATGCTGCTCGGGGAAGATTGGAAGATCAATTTGGTCATAGCCTTCGGTTAGAAATAGAACCGGGCCGCTACCTCGTGGCCGAAGCCGGTTATTTAGTTGCTGAAATCCGGGCCATTAAGAAAATGGGTGCGAATTGGTTTTACCTTCTCGATGCAGGATTCAACGATCTGGCCAGGCCCATTCTCTATGGCTCACACCATCCGATGACCATTTGTCGTCGCGATGGAAAGGAATCGACGGCGCTGCGTGAAGTGATCGTGGGTGGCCCTTTGTGCGAATCAGGAGATATTTTCACACAAGAGGAGGGCGGCTTTGTTTGCACACGGTCGTTACCCGAAGCCAAGTTAGGCGATTTGCTCATTATCGAGTGTGCGGGGGCTTATGGTGCGGTGATGGGGTCCAATTATAACTCGAAGCCCCTGGCTGCCGAACTGCTCATTCGCGACGGGCAGGTCCACACCATTCGTGCGCGCCAAACCTTTGCGCAGATGGTGGCGACAGAAAGTATTCCTGACTAGGGCGACGCCTACTGGGATTGTCTTTAAAACTTCTCGCCGTTTTCAGTTTACGGCAACCAGAGAGTGGGCCAACTCTCCGAATCTCCCGGGGTAATGTCAGTCGGTTCCTTGGATTCGATATGCGAGTCATAAAAGGCGACATTCACAAAATCGAAATGACGCGGAGCCACTGATGTCCTCCATTGATTGACGAGATTGTCTCCCGTTAAAGAAACAACCAGCGCGTTGTAATCGAGGAAGGTAATTTTGGCGGCATCTTGGTCGACAAACTGCGCCACCAGCGGATTGATTCCATAACTGGCCGCTGCCGGGGGCCGTCTTGCATCACTCGGGCAGTGTTCAATGATCGATGGATCAGTGAAATCTTTAGAAAGTGCCGTTGGCCACTGCGATGGATCTGCGAGCGCTACAGGATCAAGTCGTTCTCTCAGGCCGAGTACAAGTTTGACTTGGTGTGATTGGCACGTCAAAGAGCGAGACTCCTCGCGCGACAGAAGCAGTGCCGGTAAAACCAAGACAGAAACGAGGCCGATACAGATGAGGACAACCAAAACCTCAATAGGTGTGATCCGAAAACCACTCACTCAATCGTTCTCCTGCTGATGCAGTGCTTCATGGGAGGTATCGTCGAGCGGCCGATTGTCAAAACCCTTCTCGCGCGAAAATTCAATCCGCTCTACAAATTTAACATTCGCACATTCGTCGACTTCGGCGCTGTGGCAAGCAGCAAAATCGGGGATAAAAAAGCGGATCGGTCCCCCCGCAGCGATGGGAAGCGGGTTTTCCGCATGCTGATAAATAAACATCCCTCGATCGACCACAGCATGCAAAGGTAGACTCGCATGGAAATCATCTCGCATGCTGTGGAGCGTCATGTACTGGGCCTCTGAGCAGACCTTCGCCACGTCCAAAATTCCACGCATCCAAACAGCCGACCCGGACCTTTTGGGGTCCAATTGGCTCACATCCGGAATCTGCCACCGAGAATCGATCGCGGTAAGATCTTCCCAGGTCAACGCACGTTGGCCAGTCACCTCCCCATCAATCTGTAGCAGTACGGGTGAATAATGCATTGGATTATCCTGGTAAAGCAAACTTACTCACGTGGATCGGGAGTAACTGAAACCATCGGTACTTCTTCACTTGGGAGTACCATGATCTTACCATCGCCAATTCGACCGGTACGGGCGACATCAATCAATTTACGCACAATCTCCTCGACGCGTGTATCATCGACCCAAAGTGTAATTTCTACTTTTGGGAGGAAGGCGAGCGAATACTCGGTGTCACTATATTGATCTAAATAACTTTTCTGTCTCCCGTAGCCTTTGACTTCGCGAATATTGAGTGCCTCCAGGGGCGCGCGGCGCAAAGATTCTAAGACTTTTTCTGCTAAATACGGTTTGACGATGGCAAGGATCTGTTTCACAGTGTTTAGCAGTGAGTATGCGACTCCCGCAGTTGAAACCGTTAACTAAAAAAGTTTTTACCGAACAAGTCGATAGGGGGGCCAGTTTCAATTTCCACATCTCCTTCGATACGCGTCATGCAGGCCAAGCGCATCGTTTCCTCATTACCGATATATGCGAGGCAAGGAAGGGGATCTGGCATGGGAGTGGGGAGAGGTGTTTTAAATTTTATTTTTTCTCGGACGGTGAGAGGATTGGTGTTCTCCATTCCCTGTGTCACATTCACACGACAGGTTCCGCAAAGACCGAATCCATGGCAATTGAGTAGGGAATTTAACTTGGCTCCCATCCCATTGAATCCATCGTAAACATTGACCCCGGCCTTTTGAGCAGCGGTGCGAAGATCGGTGCCTACAGGCACATCGATTTCCTTTTTTTCTTTCGTAAATTTGACAGTGGGCATGGGCTTCAAACAGCAGGAGATGAATGAACAGACAGCGGCCTTCCAATCTACCCGATCGATACAGTCGCAGCCAAGACCGCGTTAGGGATTTACGAGGCGTGTTGACGCCATTCGCGGGCTCCCAAAAGCAGCGAAACAAGCAAATAAATTCCCAGGCAGGATACGAGTAGGATGCTCACCAGGAGAAAATCACCGGTAAAAGATTGTGCGACGGAGGGCAACATCTGCAGGAGGAGAAAATGTCCCGCGGCATACATCACGCCCGTTGCCACACTGCTTCGCAGGAGGGTGATCACAAGCGGGTTTTTCCACAACGCATTTCCCCCCCTCGTCATGGCATCTGAAAAAAGATGCCATTGGAGATGCGCTTTTCTCGTCAGGAGCAGGGCAAACACTGCCGCAGCCGCCGCACTCGCGTAAGCCAAACCCGTTTCTCCGCATGGCCAAATTAAGGCCAGATCCACAAGTCCATTGAGTACAACAACGGTGATTCCCAAGCGGAAAGGAGTTTGGGAATCTGCTGAAGCGTAAAACCCACGGATGAGCACCGGAAGTGTGGAATAGGCCCAAATTC
The DNA here is from genome assembly GCA_963577795.1 of Planctomycetota bacterium. GTDB lineage: Bacteria > Planctomycetota > Planctomycetia > Pirellulales > UBA7805 > UBA7805. Next base: position 6,277 of record CAUZBD010000128.1, read on the forward strand.
CACAAGCATAGGCCCCGACCATCTGCGACGTGCGGAGCGTATCTATCTCTGTAAACGCGCCATGGCGGAAGAGCAAGCTCGTGAGTGGTTGGGCGAGTAGGATCAAGCCCGCTGTGGCCGGAATGGCCAAAAATAAATTCGCCCGTAATGCCTGGGTCATTTTATGGATAAATTGCTGTTGATCTCCTCCACTGGCGTGGCGACTGAGTGCGGGAAAAGCCACCACGCCGATCACCACACCCAGCAAGCCTACCGGAAATTGGTAGAGGCGTTCGGCAAAATAGATGGCCGCGACCGTCCCTTCCTGTAAGGGGTAAACGCTCTTCCCTCCGAGCCAAG
>CAUZBD010000129.1:0-6613 GCA_963577795.1 Planctomycetota bacterium
ATTGTCCTGAAGGAGAAACCCGAGAAAGGGAATAGCCCAATCTGTGCTGGATGCCTGTTGTGCTTCAGGCCACCCCAAAGCCCATGCAGCGAGTGCCCGCTGAATGGCATTCCCCTTGAGTGCAGAAAGTACTGTAAAACAGAGTTCTTTTTCATCAAGGGGCAACTCAGGAGATGAAATATCGTACCAACGCTTGAGATAATCAGCGGTCCAGCCCAGCGATTTGTCCAGGTGACACATGTTGCATCCATTGGGTCTGCCCACTTGAAGTGTGGTTGTAACGCTGGGACTTTCGATCGCGTGGCTTCGCGAAGCCTTCAGCAACCCGTAGCTAGTATATGGCATATGGCAGTTCATGCATTTGCTCCCCGATGAATTTGCCAAATGGTGTGTATGTGCGAGAAGATATTTCTCATTTCTGTACTCTTCGTGACATTGCGTACATGCAGCATTGCCACGCATCCCGGGTTTTAACTGATGGTGTGACCAGGAAGCGAGATCGTTTCGATCATTTGCACTTGGATGCATTTCATGACAACTTGTACAAGTCATTATTTTTCCGTGTTGTCCATCGTGGTCGTAGCAGGGACTTTTCAGTAAACCGTTGAACTCGCGACCGGAAACGCGAACCACACCATCATCCCAAAAAGTGCCCGTATCAAACGAAGCGTTTTCACTATCAGTGGCTGGTTGGTTAACATCTTTCGTTTCTCGGAGAACTTCTCCAGGGCGATACTGCCAGCCGTGTTGTAGCCAGTCCGCTGTTTTTTCATCACTGCTGAGAGAAATTGCGGCGTGGCATTGTCCACAAACTTCACTCGCTCGTTTCGGATCGAGTGAATCGGGATTTACAATTGCCAGTTGTGTATGTTCGGTCGATTCTTGCATAGCTTCGATATGTTCTTTTCCCGGACCGTGACAGGATTCACAGGCAATTCCGAAGTCTGCAACGGTTGTCTCCATCTGTGTGGCACTTGAGACAATCGGTTTGGTCGATGTTGCATGGCACTGACTGCAAGAGTGATTCCAGACTCCGGGCGCAAAGGAAAAGCTTTGTTCCACCCGAGGCGGAAGCAGAAAAGCCGTCTGAACAGGAATCCAGCGCTCTTCGGCAATTCGGTAGGAAAACGGAAACATCTGAACCACGTTGGAATTTCCAGTTTCATGCCAAAATGCTTGTGCATGGTGCGATCCAGTGGTGAGAACAATCCGGTGTTTGCTTGTGTTTCCTTCCGGATCGGTAACAGTCGCCCAAAGTTCATCATCTTGCCATTCAAGTTTTCCCTGACGTTTTTGATATTCTAACTCGACATTTTGAATCTCTGGAATCACCGTAGAAGGATCTGCTACCTGTGTCATAGAACTGTGATAGGAGCTGTGCCAGCTGGAGAATTCTTCAGCATGACATTCTTTACAAGACGCAGAGCCAACGTATCCTTCATCCCGGTGAAATTCCGGGCTGTTGGGCCATGGCTGTTGGCGTTCTGTTTTGTTCTCGGCGCGAACGGTATCTCGTGTCCGGTGTGCAACCTGTACAATCTCTTCAGCCGGAGGGATCGCTGGGGCGGATGCATTCGTGTTGGATAAATCAGGAGAACCACATCCCACAACCGCTAGAACAAGCAGTAAAATAGTTGCTTCACCCAGATAAAGGATTGCTGGTTTGAGAGCATAGGTTGCGGAGCTCGCTACGAAGATCAATAACCTTCTGTGCATCGTAATTAGACTGACTTTATCTCAGGGTGATGGCACAACAAAGTGGCATACAAAGACCATTCTCTCAAAGCACGCGAGGGCTATTCGTACGCATTGTGCTAAATATAAGGCAGTTACCTGATTTCAGTATACACGTCGAGAAAGTCTCAGTGAATCCGACAATCTTTAACCAATGTTTTCTTGCATCACGTATTCCAAAAGCCGATACTAAAACTACCTAGTCGGTCGAATTTACGAGGCGAATTCCCCAAGTTCGCGTGGCAGGGTGGCCCGTGCCACAGAGGTCTTACCAATGACCGTAAAAAAGCGAAGTGTTTTTTTGGGCCTGCTTTTTTGCGCAGGTCTGGGTGGTGGCCTATTTCTCTTAGCGAAGCCCCTGCGCCAATCCTTTGAGTCTTCAGAGGGACCCCAGCAATCATTACAGACGCGTGAAGAAAGTCGTCCGATTGCGGTGCATGGACAAAACTATATTGGAGCGGAGGCCTGTCGAGAGTGCCATCCTGATAATTACGCATCGTGGCATGATTCTTATCATCGCACCATGACCCAAATCGCAACAGTCGATGCAGCAGCCACATCCTTTAATGATGTCGTTCTAGAGTTTGCCAACTCGTCCGTCGGTAAAGTGACACTCCGACGAGAGGGCGACAATCTATGGGCAGATTTTGAAGAGAAAGACTCTATCGGTCGGTCAAAAATTGTTCGACGACCGATTGTGATGATGACCGGTTCGCATCATGCGCAAGGGTATTGGTTACCCGCTGGAGAAGGCAGAGATTTAGAGCGATTCCCTTTTATGTACCGGATGGATCAGAAACGCTGGATAACAGATCGAGCTAATTTTCTAATCGAACCAGGGGAACACGTCATGGCACATGCTGCTGGCGTATGGAATCATTTGTGTGATCGATGTCATACGACGCGGCCCCAGCCACGGTTGGAAGCGGATGGGCACTACGATACGCATGTGGTCGATTTCAGTATCGCGTGCGAGGCGTGCCACGGCCCGGGAGAGCAACACGCGGAGGGCATTGCCAGTGGTGACGATGCGATGGGTATTGTCAATCCAAGTTCTCTTTCTCCCAGGCGCAGCGCAGAGGTATGTGGTCAATGTCATGCGGAAACGACATTCAAGACTGCGAACGATTATCTGAATTGGGTAAAAAATGGCGCCTATTATCAACCCGGAGATTCGCTTGAAGATCACTTGGAAATTAAAAAAAATGATATCCATGCTTTCTGGCATGATGGGATGGTCCGCATTTCGGGACGCGAGTTTAATGGACTGCTCACAACACCCTGTTTTGCGCACGACGACCCATCTAAACAGATGACATGTTTATCGTGCCACGTGATGCATCAACCGCTCGATGATCCACGATCCCGTAAAGAGTGGGCCAACGACCAATTGAAATACACCATGGATTCGAATCGTCCCGGATTACATAACAATGAGGCGTGTACGCAGTGTCATAGCGATTATGAAGATGAAGAGAAGTTAACCGCACATACCCATCATGCCCCAACTTCATCAGGAAGTATCTGTTACAACTGCCACATGCCGCACACAACGTGGGGCCTGATGAAAGCAATGCGAAGCCATACAGTGAGCAGCCCGACGGTCGATGAAAGTCTTCCACCAAACGGACGTCCCAACGCCTGTAATCTTTGTCACTTGGATAAAACTCTCTTATGGACGGCTGAGGAACTCCATCGCCAATATGGTCAGCCTATCCCCGAATTGGACGCCGATCAGAAGCAAATCGCATCGGGGCTTTTGTGGGGTCTTCAGGGAGATGCGGCACAGCGAGCCATTATCGCCTGGAATATGGGTTGGTCGCCGACGAGAGAGGCGGCCGGTACCTCTTGGATGATCGCCCTGTTGGCGCAGTTGCTTGTTGACCCTTACGACGCAGTGCGAAGTAGAGCCGCGATGACATTAAAGTCGATCCCCGGATACGAACAACTCGAATACGACTTTCTAGCGCCCGAGGATGATCGAGCAGTCGCTCGGAAAAAAGTTCTGCAGATGTGGGATGCGAAAGCGGATTCCCGTGCCGGAGACGTACAAGCCGAACTCTTACTCGAACCATCCGGTCGTTTAAATCAGACGGAGTTTGAGCGCCTTTTGCGTTGGCGGGATGATCGCAATGTTTTTCTGAGTGAGTGAAATAAAAATTTGTGGATTGACAGAGTGTGTTTTGTCACCTCCAGATTCTCTCACTCTTTTTCTTCGATCGTCAGGACTTGATTCGCTTCGATAGGACCCTCAATGGTTTGTTTTTTACCAGATGGCCAATCAATCTCAATGCTGTCGATCTTCGTCTGAGTATCGAGTCCAAAGTAAAGAGGCATACTGCTTTGAGATAGGTAGCCCGATTTTCCATCGTGGAATTGAGTTAGCGTTCGCTCTCCTATTTTCAATACGACTTTTGCACCCAGTCCATCGCGGTTTGCTTTGCTTCCGATGAGCCGTATTTTAAGAAACTGAATTTGTTTTTGACTTGCCAGGTCACTCTCAAGCACCATGGGTTCGGAGTTGAAGTCATTGGTAATAATGTCAAGGTCGCCATCGTTGTCAAAATCGAAAATAACCGATGACCGCGATCCAAGTGCGCCCCATGCTTGTAGCGTACCCCGTTTCCCCTGGCAGAGTTCATGGCCGCTGTCTTTTCCATCACAATCGAGTGTAAACCACGGAATGGCCGTCCGCCCATCTCTGCGAGGCTCAACACCAAGAATAAACTCACTATCGAGAAATTCTTTTCCAAGGTTATTGATGAGTATGGAGTTGATCGCATAGCGAAATCCAAAATTCATACTTGCTGTGATAAAAACATCTTCATAACCGTCGGCATTGAGGTCCCCGATACTCAATCCCCAGGGCCAATAATTTTCTGCCCCTGTCGCATCAGAGCTTTCTGTAAAAGTTCCATCACCGTTATTTTGAAAAAACGCATTCCCCCAAATATGATTTCCATCGGTTGCCAAATAATGTCCAGGCATTTTTTTTGCTTCGTCAACTTTTGCTTTCTCTTTCCCAGGAATATATTGTTTGAAGGGGTCTTTGTCCCACATATCTGTGTGCATGTCTGTAACCAGAATGTCCATGTGACCATCATTGTTTTGGTCAAAGATGCCGATGCCCATGGCACCCCAGGGAGTTGCAGGAAACAGGTCACGACTTTTGCGGACGAATCGCTTGCCACCCTCATTTTCATAGTATTCGTCGTGGCCCTGCATATTAACGACGTAAAGATCAGGCCAGCCATCCTCGTTGAGATCCGCTGCGTGGGCATCACCACTCCAACTAGTATCGACCAGATTCATCTCATGAGAGACGTCTTTGAACTGATTGTTGCCTAAGTTTTTATAGAGAATGCTTTGTTCCGCTTGCGAGGGGAAAAGATGTCTGGCAAAGGCCGCCTTATGGCCCCGGTAGTAGTCTCCCTCGCCGATTTCTTCGGTGGTGAAATTTCCTACGTTGGTCAGGAAGACATCTAATAGGCCATCGCGATCAAAGTCAAAAAATGTTGCTGCCGAGGAGTGACCGTTGTAGCTTAGGCCAGATTGCTCAGTAATGTCTTTGAAGACGCCCGTCCCATTATTCTCGAAAAGAAAATTTCCGCCTCGCGTGCTTGTCGTAAATAGATCCGAATCTCCATCGTTATCAATATCGGCAAAGGAGGCAGACACCCCAATTTTATCCTGTAGGGAAAGCCCTGATTTCTCCGTCCAGTTTTCAAATCGTCCGTTGCCAAGATTGTGCCAGAGTTGATTGCTTCCAAGTTGCGTTGTGAAATAAATATCGAGAAGGCCATCCTGATCGACGTCAGCTACGGCAACCCCATTGCCGTGGTCGTAGTGATTTGCCACATAATCCCTACCCGAATCATTTACGATCTTGTGAACAAAATCGATTTCACTTTCTGGAAGACGATCCTTAAAGTTAAATTCATGGAAAACTTTGAACTGGTCAGTAGTTGCCAACTGATCTTTTTTTCGTTGTTCCATCCATGCTGGATCTAAAATATCTTCTGGTTTTGCAATCACTACCGGTTGGTTTTCTGTGGCAACGACCGTTACTGCTTTGTCCTGTGATTGTTCTTTGCCATTGCATGCCAAAAGCAAAAGCACGATGCCGGATAAGAGAACGCTCCACACTCGGAATAAAGGGAAAAAGTGACAAAGCATCGTGTCGACAACCTTAAATGCAAAAATGAAATACAGAAAAACTTTTAATGTTCTGCTGCGAAAAGTAGACTTTCAATAAAAACTCTTGTTTCCTTCGTGTGCAAAGCATGCCCAGGAAAATAGTGCTGAATATTTATCATTCTTGTTTCACAGGTCGATATCCTGCCTCGGAATATTCTTTGGCAAGCGGTGTATAACTTTTGTCAAACTGTGGGTTAGGGGCGTGCAGCACATTGGTTTCAGGATTGATTGTATTTCTTAGATCAATAATTTCCCCGTCAATCCAGCAACCACGCACTCCTGTGCCATCTAGGATATCGATCTCATAACGTTTGCCTTCTGAAATCCCACCAGGAGATATATTTTGCCAGAAGATGCAATCGCGATAGATATTCGCAGTCCCTTTGTCATCCACACCGTTCCAGTTTCCGGTGAATGTACAGCGGATCACTTTTGCCCGTGAGCGGCTAAAGACAGTCAATGCTCCCGATCCATGTGTTTTGTTGTACTCGCTTCCTGAACGCTGACCAATATAATCCTTCCCCGTGTTTGCGATGTTATTAACAAACAGACAGTTTTCTATGACGGCATTGCCACCTGGAAGGACATCCACTGCTGATCCAGTCACTTGGCTTCTATTGTTACGAAACACACAATTTTTCAATAGTGGTGATTGGTCGTTGAACCCTTGGTTTTCAACCGA
>CAUZBD010000130.1:0-6595 GCA_963577795.1 Planctomycetota bacterium
GACCAAGGCCTGCAAAGGCGTGTTGGAAAGGGGGCGTTTGACAGTGCAGCGTTCGCGGGTCGATGCGCCAAAAGTCGCCAAGGAAGGATAGAGGTGCATTCTCTTCCAATACACATAGAGACCGCGACGATAGCGATTTTCTCCGGTACTGGTGATCCATACGGGGTGATATTGAAGTTGCCCCTTTTCTTCTAAAATTCCTGCTGGTTGTGGGGGATACACGCTTGGTCCGCCGTACTTCGTTGAGAGCAATCCGGAAATGGCCAACGCGTTGTCACGAATCTGTTCTGCCGGGAGTCGCCTCCGCGGACCACGCGCAAGCAGACGATTGGCAGGGTCACGTGCGTATGCCCCGCACCCGACACGGGAACTTTGCCGGTAGGTGGCGCTGTGGACAATCTGCCTGTGCATTGCCTTCATGTCCCAGTCGCTTTCCATGAATGTGACCGCCAAATGATCGAGTAGTTGAGGGTGGGAAGGCCATGTCCCCTGCCGACCAAAATCATCTGGAGTCGAAACCAAACCGGTGCCGAAATAGTGTTGCCAGAATCGATTGACGGCGACGCGCGCCGTAAGCGGGTGTTTCTTATCGACGAGCCAGCGGGCCAACGCGAGTCGATCAACGGGCGCACTGACTGTCGGTAGACACTCGGGCAGCGTTGGTTCGACCCGTTCGCCCTGGTCTAAATAGTTTCCGCGGAGGTGGATGTGCGTCGGGCGCGGTGTCTCCATCTCGCGCATGACTTGGGCTTCGTACGCCTGCTCGAGCAATGCCCGCTCCTGTTCCAGTTGCTCGATCCGCAGTCGAAGATCTGCCAGGAGATGACGACGGTCCGTGCGGACAAAGAAGCGATGGAGGATATCTTTTTGCTCCAGCTCGCGCCGATCGAGTGGCGTCTTCAATGCGGTCTGAACGTCTTCCGGTACCGCACCGATGCTTGCCGCCAAGGGCAACGCTCCCGTGAAAAGGCGAACATCGGCCAAGGAGCCGATGAGCGAATATTTTTTTTCGTTCTCTTTGAGACCGTAACCGGCACCAATCAGTAAATCACAGCCACTTTGCGCAACGTGCGCTGGCGGGTTGCCTGCTCGCCGTGCAGTCGTATCGCGTCGACCATCGACATATAAATCAACGGCCTCCCCTGCGCGAAAGACCAGCGCCACATGGTGCTCCTTGCCATCATTAACCGGAATCGATCCGTAGATTTCGATTCCTTCGAATCGATCGGGTTCACTGGAGATCCAGGCATACAGGTTTCCGCCTTCCGCATTGGCCTCCCCTTCCCCACCGACTCCAAACACATACGCTCGCTCGCCCCGCTCGGAGTCGTATTTACAAACGATATCGCCAATTTGCGCGGTCGTCTGAATGACCGCCGTAATCGTAAAATCTCCGCTCAGCCGCAGCTTTTCTGCATCGGCGACGCGGAGAAAATTTTCTTTTTCCAGTGGCCAGCGTGCAACCAAGTCCGGATTCTCCTTGGGGTCTGCAGTAATTAATCGAGAGAGTTCTTCTTCCCACTGCGTCTGCCGCTGTGCCTGCCGTTGGACATCTGGTGGGGGAATTTTATGCGCGAGCATCGCCAGCGCCTGATCGATCTGTTTTCCTCTTGCCTGGGCCAGCGGGGAGGTTGCTCTGATCCGCGGTCCGTGAACCGCAAAATTTTCACCATAGTGCGGCACGTTATTGAAAATGGCAAACATCCCGTAATATTCTTTTTGTGTGATGGGATCAAATTTGTGATCGTGGCATTCGGCACAGCCCATCGTAAGGCCAAGAAAGACACGAGCAGTCGTGTTGACTCGATCAATAATCCCCTTCACACGAAACTCTTCTTTCCGCGGATTGTTGCCAAGCGCCTGCATCGAACTGCGATGGAATCCGGTGGCGATCAGGTTATTTGGATCGTTGCCTGGCAGCAGATCGCCCGCCAACTGGGCGATTGTGAACTGATCGAAGGGCAGGTTATCGTTGAGAGCGCCAATCACCCAGTCTCGGTAGAGCCACATCGGTCGCGGACTATCAGCCGAAAATCCGGTGGTGTCGGCATAGCGGGCCAGATCCAACCAATCCTGGGCCATTCGTTCGCCGTAATGCGGCGATTCAAGCATCGCATCAACGAGTTTCTCATAGGCGTCCGGAGCGGGGTCTCGGGCAAAGGCTTGCACTTCTTCGACCGAAGGCGGCAAACCACGGAGATCAAAACTAAGGCGGCGGATGAGTGTATGGCGGTCTGCCTCGGCCGCCGGTGCAAGACCGTCCTTTTCCAAACGCGCAAGGACAAAGGCGTCGATCTCACCACGTGGCCACGTCTGCTGTCGAACCGATGGAGGTGGCCGTTGTTGGGGAGTGACAAAGGCCCAGTGCGCGGTGCGTTCTGCCCCCTGCTCGATCCACTGGCGGATCTTTTGCCGTTCGCTTTCTGTCAGTGCAGGTCCTTCACTCGCAGGCGGCATCCGCTCTTGGGGATCGGTTTGGGTGATCCGCTGAAAAAGAGAACTCTGTTCGGGGTCGCCTGGAAAAATGATCGCTGTTTCACCTGCGCCAACAACCGCTGGAGCTTCCTGATCGAGTCGTAGGTCCGCCTGTCGCTCCGACGCATCCGGTCCGTGACACTTGAAGCAGCGATTTGCAAGGATCGGCCGGATGTCGCGACCAAAATGAATTTTTTCAACGGCATGTTCGTCGCCGATCGCCTGCCCGCCCCCGACCGCCAGGGAAAAAAGCATGCACCATTTACAAAGCACTTTGCCGCGCAAGCCCCTAGATGAACCGGTAGCGGAGTCCCCCAAAGTTTGTCGTGCTTGGTGACCGTGTTCTTGCATACTGCTCATTTTACTGCAATTGCCGCTATTCTGCACACGGCAACCGTTCCGCTCACAAGTGCCACCCAAAACCTGAGATGCCCTTATGCTTCCTTCGTCCGCGGCATCCCTTGCCATCACGATGGCCACGCAGCAAAAAGTCAAAATCGCATTGCAGCCTGCCGATGAACAGAGGCCATCAATAATCCAGCCCATGCGACTGGAAAAACGATCGTCGCGCACATCGAAGGGCAAATAACCCGAAAGGGCTTGCCTTGCCACAGAAAAATCGTCTTAACGTCCTGCAGGCCGCAATCGGACCGCAGGCAAGGCGCGCTCTTTAAGGGCTGCGTTTGCTTTCCTGCGCTGCCACCAGCCAACCTTGGTTTTTTCAAGTCGCAGCTCTCTCAGTTCGGGCAATTGGTCGATCAGCACCAAGCACGCTTTGGTAACCGGTGTGCGGCTCAGATCGATTTGCTGCAGATTTTTAATCTTTCCAAGTTTGAGGACCGATGCATCTGAGACAATGCATCCTGGTATTTCAATCCGTGCCATGCCAATCAGGATCGAGGGATCTTGCACCAATGCCTCAATGAGCGCATCTCCCTCGTTTGAATTTTCCAACCGGACGGCAAGAATGGTTTCAGTCAATTGCGCAAATTCGCCAAACGACTGTTCGAGCCAATCGAGGGCATTGGTGGTCACCTCGGCCCCGAGGCGGTCGAGGACTTCGACAACATCCTGCATCACGACGTAGCTGTCGACCTGCCCGGCTATCCATTCTCGGCGGTCGACGCGAGTCTCGAGATGTTTGCTTGCCTGATCAAATGCGTCTTGGAGTTGGGCAAATTCGTCACGGGATCCTCCCTGGTCCGGATGGACCTGCATGACGCGGTCCCGGTAAGCTTTTTTGACATCCTCCATCGCATAAGGCGGTGAAAGTCCTAGAATCTCCATATACTCGGGACGATCCAATGGATTTTCTTTTGCCATGCGACACGACGGTTGTTAAAAGGAAGGCGTTGAATCCCAAGCTAGATTTTCTCGGTCGGGTGCTCGACATGCAAGCCCCAGAAACGGAGTGTTTATGGGTGTCGGTAGCGTTCTGTTTCATGCAAGAAGAGGCTGAACGACCTCGCCATGCACATCGGTCAGGCGGAAGCGGCGTCCTTGGAATTTGAAGGTAAGTCGCTCGTGATCGATTCCCAGCAGATGCAGGAGGGTTGCCTGTAGATCGTGAACGCTCACCGGATTTTCAGCCACGTTGTGAGCAAAGTCATCTGAAGCGCCGTAGCTCATCCCGGGTTGAATTCCTCCCCCCGCCATCCAGAGGGTAAAAGCATAGGGGTGGTGGTCACGTCCCCAGCGTTTTGTATCAGAAATTTTTCCTTGTAGAAACGGTGTGCGTCCAAATTCACCGCCCCAGACCACAAGCGTATCTTCAAGCAATCCCCGCTGCTTGAGATCCATCACCAGGGCGGCAGAGGGTGCATCGGTATCGGCACATTGGATGGCCAATTGAGAGTTGAGATTCCGATGCTGGTCCCACCCGGCATGCATCAGTTGGATAAACCGCACACCCCGCTCGGCCAGTCGCCGGGCCATCAGGCAGTTATAGGCAAACGATCCTCTCCGCTGAACATCCGGTCCGTAGAGATCGAGGATCGATTGGGGTTCATCGGAAAAGTCCGCTAATTCCGGAATCGACATCTGCATCCGGTACGCCATTTCGTATTGGGCGATGCGTGTTGCAATTTCCTGATCACCAAAGGCGTCCAATTTCAAGCCGTTAAGACGGTTTGCCGTATCAAGCAATCCACGACGCATTTCCCGACTGATGCCCTGAGGATCGGAAAGATAGAGGACCGGGTCTCCCGAGGAGCGAAATTTAACGCCCTGAAATTTCGAAGGCAGAAAACCACTTCCCCAATAGTAATCGTAAAAAATTTGTCCACACGATGCCTCTTTGTCACGGGAGGTCATGACCACAAATCCAGGCATATCTTCTGCATCGCTACCTAAACCGTAATTCAGCCATGCACCCATGCTCGGTCGTCCCGGCATTTCTGCGCCAGTCATAAAAAAAGTAATCGCTGGTGCGTGATTCACCTGGTCGGTTTGCATCGATTTGACGAAACAGAGTTCATCGGCAATGGCAGCGGTTTGTGGAAGCAGGTCCGAGACCCAAGCACCACTTTTTCCGCGCTGCGCAAATTTGGCGATTGGTGCCAGCACCGGTCGCTCCTTCTGCCCGCCGGTCATGGTGCTGAGTCGTTTGCCACCCTGGACCGCATCCGGAATCTGTTGCCCGTGGGAAACCCGCAACTGAGGTTTGTAATCGAAGAGATCAACGTGCGAAGGGGCCCCGTTTTGGAACAGGTAGATGATGCGCTTTGCTTTGGGAGCGAAGTGAGGTTGGATGGGGGAGACATCCATTTCGGCCCCGGCGTCTCGACCGAGAAGGGACGCTAGGGCGGCGGTGCCGACACCGACCGCAGAGCGACCGAAAAATGCCCGCCGGGTCTGCTGCTGATAATGTGTGAGCAACGGATGCATCGCAAGTTATTCCTTGGTGAGTGTTTCGTCCAGATTCAAAATCAATAAGCAGATCGCAGTACATGAAGCGTGTGCGACCGGGTCCAGACTCGGGCTACGAAGCGAATCACCGACCTCTAGTAATTTTAGGGCCTCCCCGGGGTGGGTGGCAAACATTTCGTTCACAACGCGATAGCGGTCGGTAAGTAGCTGCAGTTCCCTCGCCGTCGGTTGGCGCGCCGTGGCAAGTTGGAAAGCGAGAGCAAGTTGGGCGTCCGGGTCGGTGAGCTCGCGAAGCATGACTCTTTCGGCCAACGCTCTTGCCGCTTCAACAAATGTAACATCGTTCAGTGTTGTGAGTGCATGCAGGGGCGTGTTGGTAACGCTTCCAGTGACGTGACACGTTTGGCGGCTCGAGGTATCGAAAAACATCGTCGGGCCGACGATCCGTCGCCAAAACGTGTAAAGGCTTCGGCGGTATAACTTTTCTCCGCTGTCGACCACGTATTTTTTCTTTCCAAACGTTGCTTCGCGCCAGATATTTTCTGGTTGGTAGGGTTTGACCGAAGGGCCGCCGATCCGCTCGACTAACTGACCACTGACTGCCAGCGCCTGATCGCGAAGCATCCACGAGGGGAGTCGGTAACGCGGGCCTCGCCCCAGCCAGCGGTTGCTGGGATCGGCCTCGCGCTGGGCGGGTGTCATGCGGGAACTTTGCCGGTAGGTTGCGCTGGTCACGATCAATCGATGCAGTCGTTTCACATCCCAGCCACTGCGGAGGAAATCAGCCGCGAGCCAATCGAGGAGTTCCGGATGCGAGGGACGCTGCCCCTGCGTGCCAAAATCTTCGGACGTCTTGACGAGTCCTTTGCCGAAAAAAAGTTGCCAATAGCGATTCACGACCACGCGGGCCGTCAGGGGGTTTTCATCCAGTAACAGCCATTCGGCCAGTCCCAGGCGATCTTCGGGAGTGTCGGCAGGGAGTGGTGGCAAACTGGCAGGGACTCCCGGCGTGACACTCTGGCCCGGCTTATCGTAGACGCCTCCGGTGAGGATGAAAGTTTCACGCGTGTCCTTGAGCGTATCCAACACCATTACTTTTGGCAGTTGATTGATGAACTGTTCGCGCTGTTCGACGCTTTGAGAAAGCAATGCCAGGTCGGCAGCATAGGCGGCGTCGAGAGGTTTGAAATAGTCCGCAAGTTTTTTGAGTTGGCCACTATTACGGTTTTCAATTGGCCGCTTGAGGATCTCA
>CAUZBD010000131.1:0-6591 GCA_963577795.1 Planctomycetota bacterium
GCGGGTCATGTGCTCGCGATACCGCTGCGCCTTGCCGGCCTGCTTGCGGACACTTCGTAAGCGGGAGTCTACTTCATCAACAATATCCGATAGCCGTAATAAATTCTGTTCGACGCGATCGAGTCGCCGAATGGTCTCCAGCTTCTTTGCTTTGAAGCGACTAATGCCGGCCGCCTCTTCAAAAATTAATCTCCGATCCCTGGGCGAAGCCTGCAACATCACATCGACCTTCCCCTGCTCGATGATGCTATAGGCTTGCGTGGACACCCCCGTACCGGCAAACAGGTCGCGGATGTCGCGAAGACGACAGGCGTTGCCGTTGATCAGATATTCCCCTTCGCCGCTACGATAGACCCTTCGGCCGACATGCACCTCAGGTGTATCAATCGGCAACCGACCGTCCGAATTATCGAATGTTAAAATCGCCTCTGCCGTATTCAACGGTCGACGCGAATGCGACCCATTGAAAATCACATCCGCCATTTCCTTGCCCCGCAGGCTCTTCACACTCTGCTCCCCGAGCACCCACTTAATCGCATCGACGACATTCGATTTTCCCGAACCGTTCGGGCCCACCACGACGGTAATGCCCGGCGGAAACTCAAACCGAGTCTTGTCGGCAAAGCTCTTAAAGCCAGATAATTCGAGTGCTTTGAGCATTTCGCTAAATCTCTCCAGGGATCATCAACGAAGAACAGCAGACCCCAACGATGGCAAAACCACGACACTGCGAGCCATCGCATCAATCTCTTCGTGGAAATTGCCCCTTGGTGGTCTCAAAAATAAAAAACAGCGCAAGCGACCGACGAATCCCGGAATATTCGATCATTCACCCTGCGGAGACCACATTCTACCAATCCGCGGCGGCCACGACCAACGCCTGTCCGGGACACTAAAATCACCCCTCGACCGCTGCTCTTCCCTGCCGACCCCTGCACCTTCTTCCGAAACGCCTGCCCGACCGGTCTGAGTGAGATGTATTTCTGTTGCATCGGCCATCACCTGAGGATCCACCCCCTCAGCGGAGCCTGTCTCCGTGGACCGCTTCGGCTTAAAATCAGCCAACTCTGACTGCTGATACCTTCGCCCCCAATCAGGAAGTGCATCGACTTCAAACCGACACTCCAGAGAACCCGTTGCCTTGGCCTGCGTGAGTGCCTGAACGACATCCGGATAAGACCCGCCCACCTCAACGATCGCACGAATCACATCATCCAGTCTGGCCGTGACCTCCTGCCGCCTCTCGGGTTCACCCGGGAGAATCTTTACCACTTCAACCTTATCCGCGGCCGTACCATTAACCTGAATATATTTCCCCGCATCAAGAATAACCGGTGTCTGCAATCGCTCCTCTACCCCAAAGATGACAATCTCTGCGCGTCGCGAACGAGCGACATGCACCATTGCGGGACCTTTGGTATCCAAAAGATGGTAAGAGAAAGCGTCGCCCAGATTCTCGCCGCGGACGAGCGGATCAAGGCCATTCATCGAACGCAAGGCGCGATAGGCACCGTACCGCGTTTCGGCACTCGCCTCGTCGAGTAATTGCACCAATTGATCACGGGCTGAAGGATCATCCATGGAACCGAGGGCGGTGAGCGCTGCTGCACGAAAGGCGGGATGATTGCGCGCTGCCTCGCCGCAAGCTTCGGCCGCTGCAGGCCGATCAAGATAAGCCAAAGATTCGGCAGTACGAAAACGCACTTCTGCGTTATCGCTCTCTAAGCCACGCAGCAAGACCGACTCTGCATCGAGACCAATCGCCTCGAGTTGCAAGGCAGCATCGACCACTGTCAAAGGATCCATCAGTCGTCGAGCAAGATAGCGCAAGCGAAGCTGACGCTGCGCCAAAGTTTCCTGCACAGCAATGCTTCGAAGCACGTCGACATAACGATAAATGTTGTCTTTGTAACGCGGATGGACAACCAAATCCACAAACTCATCTGTTTTTGGCACCGCAACTCCCGCCTTAATGCCGCGCTGCGTACGGTAAAAGCGACGATTAATTGCAGCTCCAACCTGAGCGCTCGTGCGTATGCTTTGACTTTCCGGACGAATCAGCAGTCCAATCGAACGGGACTCGAGGGCAACGCCACCGCCAAGAATCACACCGCGCCGAAATTCTCCTACCCGCTCACTGGGATTGCCTGCGGGATCTACCAGGAGGGACCCCTGCGCGAGACCCAAAACCTTTCCTTGGCGCAAACGACCACCTGCCACCGCCTGCTCGGCAAGCCGAGCCTCATACATCACACCATCCCGAAGACTTGTGACTTCCGCATGCTCCTGCGGCACATAAACCTCAACATCAAAATGATCGCCCTTCTGAATGCCCGGAGGCAACTCCGCACGGGCAAGCACTAAAGCAGTACTCGGTGACGCTAAAATCTGCGACGGGGATTCGACACCTCTCTTTTGCATCTCTGTTAAGAGCATCTGCCGAAAGCCAGACGGAGGAGGATCACCACCTGTTTGATCAAGATTGGCCACCAGACCGATCGCCTGAATTTCCATCGAATGACCGCCAAAGGCACTGGTGACGTCGCGCAGCAGCACGACTTCTGAAAGCACCTCGTCAAGCGCATCGTTGCTCTGCAACCGCAGAGAAGATTCCGTGCAACTGACCGCTGCCCAGGGGAGCAGCAACCAGGCGAAATACATCAACAAGCGATGGAGGGAGCAGCGGTAAACCATTGAACTCGCAAAGTGTTACGGGAATCGACCAGAGAGATCCGACTGTCGCAAGCGGTTCCCCATCTGCCACCCCGACGGGGTGTACACTTCGGCGGCAACCTTCCCTGGAAACGCCGCGGAGGATAGGCCAATAGGGCCAGGAGGGTCAAGACTTATTGCATACGGACCCGATTTACGGTGGGTCGCCCCCCCCCGGATGGAACGGGTGACACTTACTGATGCGTACGACGCCGCGGAAAGTGCCACGAAGAACCCCATATTTACGGATACTTTTCAAACAGTATTCGCTGCATGTCGGCTGAAACCGGCACCGTGGCCCCAGCAGCGGACTCACCCCCCACTGATAGCACCGAATAAACCCGACTGCTAGCCACATCGGCAAAAGGGTCACCTGCCGCCAGATGCGCTGCTGCCTCGGGATGTGCATCACGACTCCTCCAACTTCCGAGCGAGCTTCCTGGTCAGCCCGCGGAGACTCACCTCCAGTTGCTTCAGACTCGGTGGCTGTTTCTGACGCGGAATCACGATCCAATCGAAACCTCTGGGAATGGACCGCTGCTGCAAACGATAGGCCTCACGGATCGATCGTTTCCATCGATTGCGCTCCACCGCGGAACCCACCTTCCGCGACACCGAAAGCCCAAGACGACTGTGCGTCAATGCATTTTGGATTCCGTAGATCAATATGTGATGATCGCTTTTCGCGCACCTCCGATCATAAACATTTCGAAAATCTGCAGCAAATCGAATACGCACTTCACGTGGCAAACCGTGTTCCCCCATACGCTCTGCCTTTCTGACTTATGACGCGCCCATCCACCGGCACCTGTTGCTGTGTGGCCACCACACATTGCTGTCTATGCCGCCGGCCAATACGACTACCACTTTAACTTTGATCGCAAGCTTTCGCGTCGCGCTGCCTCGTCGGGAAAATCAGCAAGTTGTTGATACAACGCTTTGGCCTCCTCGCTTAGAGCTGAGCCAAAAGCAATCTGTACCTCTGCAAGGAGATCGCCCACTTCGCCGCCACTTGCTGCGACTCCATGCCCTTTCACACGGAGGCGAGCCCCACTGGAAGTACCGGCCGGAATCGTCAGTGTAATCGCTCCCCGCGGTGCAGGAATCTCTACTTTTGTACCGAGCACCGCCTCGGAAACAGTGAGTGGCACACGAACCTCCAAATTGCTGCCCTTCCGCGTAAAACACGGATGGGGGCTCACGGCAACCTGAATAAAAAGATCGCCCGGTGGACTCGTTCCATCGGCAGCCGCCTCACCTTGTCCACGGAGACGGATTTTTTTGCCGTCTTCAATCCCTACCGGAATTTTGACTTCGATGCGCTCTGTCTTACCATCCCCGCGGCGAACGTGTAATTGCGCCTCACCTCCCAGCACGGCCGTGGTGAACGGAATCGTCTGGCGATGTTCGACATCACGACCGCGTCTGGCCGGTGGCGATTGCCGACCACCACCCATATTCCGGATCACCTCTTCAAACCCAGCACCAGCACCAGCACCAAAAATCTCGCTGAAGTCAAAGGTCGAACCCCCGGGACCGCCGCTTTCATAACGAAACCCGCCACCACCCGGATAGGGACTACCGGTAAAGGGATTCCCACCACCGGGACCGCCACCTGCCGCATCGAAGGAGCTGCCATAACGATCATACATTTCCCGCTTTTCGGAATCCTTCAGCACTTCAAACGCCCGTTGGACTTCCTGGAATTTTGTTTCCGCTTCATTATCGTCAGGATTCATGTCGGGATGGTATTTGCGGACCAACTCCCGATAGGCCTTTTCTATTTCAGCCGTGGAAGCACCCCGACTGACACCCAGGACCGCATAGTAATCGTCGCTCATCAGGAACCCGCTCTGCCGGTTTGAGACCGCAGCCAAAATAACTTTAAAACAGATCAATAGGACGTCGCTTTCGCTCCGAGTCGTTTATTCTATGAGCCGATGGCCGACCGTTACAAGTTCCTCCATCGGTCGTTGCCCGGGACACGCAGAAATCGGGAGAGCCACAAACAGTGTTTCGTGCTAGATTAAGTAAACCTTGCGGGCAGGAAAAACGAGATCTGCCTGCAACGACTACTCGTATTGCGTGTGATAAAGACGGAAATCGACGTCATGCAATGGCTCTCAACCGGATTCACTCGCTCGGCCCTCCTCGTTGTCTTTTTTACAACGATCCCCTGTTTCGTGGTGGCCGCCCCCCGTAGCGGTAAACTCGAACTGCATGTCGTCGATGCCGATACGGGAAAACCACTCGCGTGCCGAATCCATTTAAAAAATGCCCGTGGCCGCCCGCGAATGGCACCCAAAATGCCCTTTCTTGAAGACCATTTTGTCTTCCGCTCCCCGATCCAACTGACCCTCCGCGAGGGTAATTATACATTTGAGGTGGAATGTGGTCCCGAGTACCACACCCAAACAGGTCACTTCAAAATGGACCGCGGGGGCACCGACTCCAAAACGTTGAAAATGAAACGTTTTGTCAATATGGCGAAGGAGGGTTGGTGGGCAGGAGACCTCCACGTCCATCGCCCTGTGAAAGACATCGACCTGTTGATGCAAGCCGAGGACCTGCATCTGACCGAAGTCGTCACCTGGTCGAACGCGAAGAATGAATGGGAACGAGCCCGCGAACAGTTGGCAGACCAACCGCAACGTAACGAGAAACGTCATTTCGAGATTTGTGCCGGACGCGACGGTCGGAAAAGTGGTGGCCTGGCCATCTTCCCCCTGTCTGCCAGCGAGACAAAACTCCCCACAAAAGGATTTCAAGCATTCGAGGATGCGAGCGAGGAATACCCACCCGGCATTGAACTCGTCGCGGCCTGGCGCAAGCAAGAACCACTTTGGATCGACGCCGAAACCCCGGCCGCCCGCGATCTGCCGATCTGGGTTGCCCACGATCTGCTGAACTCGGTACGACTGGCCAACCATCGATACACGCGCAGCGGAACGGCAAAAGAGGAACCCAGTACCGTTGCTCGAGATCAAACGCGGTATCCCGGTACGACCGGGTTGGGCCGCTGGTGTGAGCACATTTACTACCAACTGCTCGAATGCGGTCTACGGATTCCGCCGACCGCCGGGAGCGGATCGGGAGACGTCGGCAATCCGCCCGGACACAACCGCGTCTACGTCCACTGCGGTGATTCTTTTTCTCCGGAAGATTGGTGGGAAGGCCTCAGAAAGGGACAGGTGGTCGTTACCAACGGCCCACTACTCCGCGTGCAGGTGGATGGCAAGCTGCCGGGACACGTCTTCCAAGGGAAGTCCGGCGAAACATTGCAACTCCAACCGGAGGCCAAACTCTCGGTCAAAGAAAAAGTCGACTATCTTGAAATTGTCAAAAATGGCCGCGTCGTTCACGCAGTCAGTTTGCAAGGGGGAGCGGGTGGAAAACTACCACCGCTGTCCTTCGAGCAAAGTGGATGGTTTCTTATTCGTGTACGGGCTCCAGCGGAGAAAACCTATCGCTTTGCGACGACCGGTCCCTTCTATGTCGAATTTGAAGAGCCACGCATCAGTCGCCAGGCCGCGCGGTTCTTTGCCGACTGGGTCGCAGCGCAAGTGACCGCGATCGAAATCAAAGACCCCGAAAAACGTCGCACGATCCAGGGGTACTACGAGCAGGCTGAGGAGTTCTGGAAGAAAAAGACTGCACAGGCGACGGCCGATTAGCCCCTCGCCGGACACATCCCCTTCCGGGTACCACTGCGAAGTCGTGCGCCGGCGAGGTATACTCGCAGTTTCCCTGCCCTGGGCCTAATGGCGACCGGGGATTGACGGCAACCCGTTTGCGATCCGATTTTGCAGATGACCTGGCAGACACTCTATCCATTTACTTCGCGCTGGCACGAGGTGGGGGGGGTGCGCATGCACTATG
>CAUZBD010000132.1:0-6585 GCA_963577795.1 Planctomycetota bacterium
TTTCTTTCTCTCTCTCTGGGGAATGTTTTCTGGTTTCGTTTCGATTTTAGCTCAAACGCTAAGCGTAGAAACAGGAATTATTGTTTTGGTTGTGGTCATATTTCCGGTCAGTTTACTGGGGCTTACTCTGAGTCTAGGCGTGGCAACTGCTTACTGGGCGATCGTGTACGCGGCTAGGGAAGGTGACTCGAGTTCGGGGGCGAGTGACGCGGTGTCCATTTACTCGCGGTTGCAAAGCGGTCTCCAAGCAATAAGTAGGAATAAGGCTGCGGTGTTCAGAGCGGGTGCTTGTATCGCCTTATTTGCTGTGGCCTATGGCCTTGCGTTTTTCTTGTTTTGGTTTGTAGTCGGTTTGATACAACAGGAGCTCCCAATCAGCAAATCGGGCTTTATACTCCGGCAACTACTGGCTCTTTTCGGAGCAGTGTTTAGTTTTCTATTAGGCTGTACGGGGCTGGCGTCGATTTTTGTCTATCACGCGGTCGTTGCCGAGAGGATCGTAGATCGTTTTCGAAGTGATCAGACATAAAGTAACGCGATCTAATATAATTTTTTCAAACGATACGGTCTTCAATCTGATTTAGGTAGGCTCCTTATGCCACTGGCGAAATGCGGTTGAAGGGCTATAACCGGAGTGTTGCTTCCTCCTCTGCCCCCTCCAGTTCCATGCACGCTGAGCCTGCCGTTTTCTTCGATCAGGTATCCCACGCCTACGGCTCTCAGCAGGTACTGCGAGGCGTTTCGCTAAAAATTGAGCGGGGAGAAATTGTCGGGCTCATCGGACCGAACGGGGCAGGCAAAAGCACGCTCCTGCGATCGCTCGTTGGGATTCTTCGTCCCGACGCTGGCAGTGTCCGCGTTTGTGGGATTGATGCCGTGCGCGATTCACTCGCAGCGCGGCAGCAGATTGGTTACGCCCCAAGCGAAACGGCGCTCTACCATCAGATGACGAGTGAGGAACTTTTAGGCTTTGCCATCGCATTTCATCCGGAAGCCAGTCTCGCGGTTGGCCTGGCGCTGCTCGAGGAACTCGACGTGCCGCGGGATCGGCGCGTCGGTAAGCTCAGCCATGGGATGAAACGTAAAATTGTGCTCGCTCAGGCGGTCGCCAGTGGTGGACGGGTGATCGTGCTCGATGAACCGACCGAAGCGCTCGACCCCGAAGCGCGACGACTGGTTGAATCGCACCTGCGACAGGAGGCAGACGGTGGTCGCGCCGTACTTTTTTCCTCGCACGACCTGACGAGCGTCGAACGCCTTTGCCATCGGGCCGCCTTTCTGTGCCGTGGAGAAATCGTACGCTCCGGGGAAGCCGCGGAACTTGCAGCCGAAACAGGGCGTCTGCTGCATCTCGAATTACGATCACCTCTGCAAAGAGAACAACTTCCCACCCGCGCCGGATGGAGTTGGCAGGGGCAAGCGGCGCGGTGGACGCTCCAGCACAACGACGCGGTCGAAGAGGTACTTGCTGTGATCGCCGGCCTCCCAATCGCGGGGATCCGCGATGGAGGGGGATCGCTGGAGGAAGTGTTCGATGCCCTTTATGGAGATGCATCCGAATGATTGCCCTGGCCCGTCAATATGCGCGCGGACTCTTCTGGTTCGTATGCGGTTACTTTATCCTTCTCGAAGCGTCGATGGTGGCTGCCATTTTCTACTGGCCGAAGTTTCGCGACAACACGCCGGCTCTGGCCAAATTGATTCCCTTCCAGTCGCTGCAGGATTTACTTACCGCCGTGCAGCAGTCGGGCTACTGGCCTTATTTTGCGATTCAGCAGTGGTTTAAAGGTTGCAGTCTGTTTGGCGTTGCCGCCATTGCCTTTATGGGAAGCGGGATCATTGCCCGCGAGGCCGATCAGCGGACGGCGGAGTTTCTTTTCTCGCGGCCCGTTTCCCGGCGACGCGTACTTCGTGTGCGGACGGCCGTGCTTGCACTCGCTATCCTGCTCCCGGTCTATCTTTCCTCGATTTCGGCAATCTGGATTTCGCCGGCGGTCGGCGAACAGTTGCCCTGGAAGGCGACGCTGATGGCTTCGTCGTATATGGCCTGCTTTCTGCTCATGCTGATTGCGGCTACGGTCCTGCTTTCGGTCCTCTCCACCCATCAACTCCGCGCGGGCATGATTGTGGTGGGCCTCGTCTTGCTCTCCTTCGCCCAGTATCTGATCCAGGGAATCGATCAGTGGAGCCTGTTTGCCACCATCGATGTATGGACATTTATGGAAATCGGGGCGGGCCAATTTCCCTGGTTCCGGGCCGGATGCTTTCTTGCAGCGGCAGCGGGCATGCTGACGCTGGCCGAAACGCTGCTCGAGCGGCGGACCTGGTGAGGGGTGCGGTGCCTCAAAAGCCTGCTCCACACGGTCTAAAAATGGCGGTCGCAAAAAATAAACTTTTTCGATAAAAAGTTGGCCGCGTTCGACGCGCTAACGCCCATTATCCTTTAGAAGACCGGCCCGCCGACAACCCTGCCCCGAGACCGCCCCGTGCATTTTAAGAAAAAAGAGCTTTTTGCTCGCTGCACCTTCCCGCTTGCCCTCCTCGCTCTATGCTCCTTCCTCCCGACAACGGCCTGCGGGGGTCTGCTGCTGACCAAGGCCATCAGCGAGTCGGTGCCGCAGTACAGCGCCTCTCCGATCGACTCGGTGGATTTCAAAATCTTTCTTCAAGACAATTCTGGATCGATGGCGTCGATTCCGGTTTTCGAACAGACATTTACGGAGTTGGACGCCGGTACGAGTCTCGTTTTTGATTCGGGATCTCTGTTCGGCCAGGCGGCCGACTTGTTGACCAACGGGGTGGATGATTTCGTCACCGTTTATGTAGGCCCCTTGAGCAACACTTATAACGAATCGGCCTTCTTTAGTCTGACACCCGACTTCGGTGGCCATCAGGTCACGAGTGTGGTGGCCAACCTGGATACCCTTCAGATCACGCCGATGGGCCAGTTCTTTTCGATGTATACAGCGCAGGTCGATTTTGCCGGATCGCTTGAAATTCACGGACAAAACCTTCCCGAACCGACCGGTATTCTACTCGGCCTGTTTGCTCTTTTGGGACTGGTCGCCTTGCCGGTGTTTCAGTGGTTCAGTTCATAATCCATTTCAAGCGTTTGGTCGCGTTGAAATTCACCCTGCTGCCAACTGATGGTGCCTGCCACCGAACCGGCGATTAGCGCAAAAAATAAAATCAGCGCCAATCCACGCGGACTCATTCCCTCTCGACCGCAGCAGCGATCGATGACAAGTGCCGCGATCCAACCGGTGATAAAGGCGGTGAAAACAAAGGCCCCCATCGTATTGAGCAGTGGTGAGAGCATCGTGTGGTTTCACTTGGATTTCTGAAGGCTTGCGGCTTGGTTCGATCTCAGCAGGAGTGTTGCCAGATCGACGTCGGTTGAAAGCAGCATGCATCGGATCACAACATACGCCGACATCGCGAGATTGCCAAGCAGTAAGATCAAGACCAGCCAAATGCCACGACCGAGCAGGGAGGTTTCCTGAGAGGCAACCCAAATATAAAACGTCCCAAGTCCCAGATAAGCGTCGACGAGCGTCGCCTGAAACCAGCGGTTCGCCAGGACCACCAGATCGATTTGCAGGATATTTTCGCTCAGCGATGCCCGCACAGTAAAAAAAAGGATGACGAGAAAAAAAAGGCCGAAGATTACCACGAGCAGACCATGTATAGGGAGTTCCATTCTAGCGGAGAGCACAGGGGCCGAATAACCGGAAATGGCCGAAGAACACATCCTTTTTCCTTGGGTTTCGCCACCGGCAACGCCGATTTTTTGCACTCTAGAGAGCGGATCGGTTAGACTGAACCTCTACTATATTGTGTGTTGGACCTCGTCAAGCGAAAGTGGATGGCACCTGCGGTTGATGTGCAGGAAAAGGGTATCGGATGGGCTGGTATTACAAGATCGAAGACAAGCAGTGGGGGCCGGTTTCGGTTGCGCAACTACTGCAACTGATACACTCGGGAGCCATTCCGCCGGAAGGGCGTGTCCGTCAGGGAGAGGATTCGCCCTGGATAACTGTTGATCAGATTCAATCCGTACTTTCGGGTGCAGGGACCCTCGTCACTCGACCGGAGTCGACAGCCCCTCAACCGTTGCCCTCGGTTCCCCCCAACCAAAAATTACCGACACCGGTTCGTCGCCGCAAAAAGCGGCGTCCGGTCCAGGCTAGCAACGCCCCGCATCCGGTGATCGTCGCCATGGGCACGGCGCTCGTATTGTTGGTAGCCCTGCTGTTGATCGAACACCGCTTCTCGAATGCGCCAATGCAATTCCAGAGCCCTGCGGTCTCGATGTCATCTCAACAGGAGGCTCCTGCACGCAGGCCGACGAATCCTGTAGATGCTACAGAAAATCAGCAGACAACCGCATCGCCGCGGGCGAGAGTCAATGATAGCAAGCTCGTTGAGCGGACCGACCGGTCGGTCGTGCAGATTGAATCGGCGAGCGGCAACGGCAGCGGATTTATTATCGATTCAACTGGAACAGTGGCCACCAATTTGCATGTGGTACAGAACACCGGCTCGGCGGAGGTCAAGTTTGTTGACGGCTCCCGATATGAAATCGCAGGCTTCGTCGCCCTTGCCGAAGAAAAGGATCTTGTGCTCTTGCGGATCCGGACGAGTCGCGACGATTTTGAGCCCCTGCCGGTAATTACGAAGCTACCCCATAAAGGCGAAAAGGTTTACGCGCTTGGCGCACCCCGCGGTTATCTTGGTTCGATCACCGATGGCATCGTCAGCGCGATCCGCACGGGAACAGAAATCAGAGACATCGCCATGGAGGATGCCGATGGGTCCGAACGGCTCGAGGCAGCCCTCGATTTCAGCGAAGATATCACCTGGATCCAGACGTCGAGCCCCATTTCACCGGGTAACAGTGGCGGACCCCTGATCAATTCTCTTGGGGAGGTCGTGGGTATAAATACGTGGATCCAAACGGATGCGCAAAATATCAACTTTGCCCTTTCCTCAGAAAGTTTGCAGCAACTGATCGATAACCGCCAAGGGCTGCAGCCACTTGCCATGTTGCCTGCCGGAAGAGAACCGGCCTTTGTGACCCATCAGCGAAGACAAGAAGAAGAACTCAGTCAGCAGCGAATTGAAAATAAGGAGATGGAGAAGCGCCAGCAGCAACTGGTTTCTACCTCGCGTTCCAAGCGGACGGCAGGGGTCGCACAAGAACTCAGCCATCTCCGGGATCTGATGAAGGAATGCAATCAAGAACTGAAAAAATTTGAATCGGACCGGGCTAAAATTATTACGGACCGCGAACGGATTCGACGATCCGCCAAGGCCGTCTATCTGGAAAGTGAAAATTCTGCGCAGCGCCGCAGGCAAAGTGGTGCGGAATTGAGCCGCCTGAACAAAATCATGCTCTCCAAGCAGAAGGTAAATTACACGGATGCGGAGTGGGCTGAGTTGGTGGCCCGCAAGGAAGCACTGATCTCGATCGTCCGGCACCTTCAAGAACATGCAAAGATCATCGATCGCCGGCACAAAAAGCTGATGGCCCAGGACAGAAAACTCGAAGAGCGTCTAAAGTTTAACTTCGTTGACTGGCAGATGAAGAAAGAAGAGATCTCACTCCACGAAATCCGCTACATGGAACTCGGCAACCAGTTTCCTAAGTAGGCGGCTTTAGGGACTCTGCCACTGCTTGAACGTTTCGCCGACCACGGCCGTGCCTACACCGACGGCGGCAACCACTCCATCGGGGCGCACCAGAATACAGCCACTTTGGGTAAGACCGAATTTTTTCCTGAGCGCCGCAATATTGCCCGCTGTGTCGAGCGAACACCGTTTCAGGGGAAAGCCACACTCGCCAATACCGAAAT
The DNA here is from genome assembly GCA_963577795.1 of Planctomycetota bacterium. Lineage (GTDB taxonomy): Bacteria > Planctomycetota > Planctomycetia > Pirellulales > UBA7805 > UBA7805. Next base: position 5,856 of record CAUZBD010000132.1, read on the forward strand.
GGGATGGCAACGGTTGCTCAGCCGCTTTTCCCCAGACGATCGCGGTTGCTTCATTACCGCGCAAGAGATCGGTTGAAAGCATGCGCTGGCCTTGCTGCTCGAGCGGAACGTGTGGAAACGCATCTCCCGGTTGAACAGCTCCACGACCGATACCGGGACCGCAAAGCCGACTGCCCCGCGCGGTAATATTCTCTTCGCTGAGAAACTCAGTGAGCTGTCTGCGGATGGCGGGAATCGAAAGACCAATGTGGATGGCCGTATCGCGGAAATGCCTGACGATGGGGTTGGAGACCATGATGGTCCGCAACATCCGACCCGTACTTTTGAGCACCTCTTCGCCGACCGGGTGGCGTTCTTCCTGATAAGTGGCAATCAAAGTTTCCGGTGCACCTCCTTTTTCCACCAGGGCAATCTTCCAGGCCATGTTGGCGGCATCTTGTATCCCGGTGTTCATGCCTTGACCACCGGCCGGACTGTGCACGTGGGCCGCATCGCCGGCCAGGGTCACGCGACCGTGCACATAGTTTTCAATCTGTCGTTCGCTCACGCGGAATTCGCTTTTCCAATGGATGGTGGTAATTTTCCATTCGGTACTCGTGCGGGTATCGAGCAACGCCTGAATTTCTTCATCGCTAGGTTCTACCCGTTCGGTATTTTCGTCGGCTGGCCCACCATCGGCGATGATCCGCCAACGGGTTTTACCGATCGGGAATAATGCGACGACACCTGC
>CAUZBD010000133.1:0-6553 GCA_963577795.1 Planctomycetota bacterium
GTTTCATCCCGTTGGGTGTTGCTGAAATGCGATAAGGACCCACACGAAAATCTCCGGCGACCCGGTGACTGAATAGCGCGGATAACCAATTCGCTAAGCGGGAGCGGCTGTAAGCGTTGGCAAAAAAACGGGTCGAAATATAGCGGACTGCCACTGTGTGACGAAAGTACTCCTGCATAAATTGTTCCACCGGCAACATGCCCTCGCTGCCCTGATAGCCAAACACCTCTGCCAGACGCATTTGTTCGGCCCGGTCTAATTGATCTTTTGATTGCCCCGCATGAAAATGAACTTCATTACGGGTTCGCAAGAAAAATTCCAATGCATTACGAAGGGCTACTTGCTCGTCTTTTTCGAGCACACCCTTCAGTGCCAGACCATTCGGATCACTCGTTCCATACAGACAGAAACCAATCCAGCGGAGCAATTGAATATCGCGCAAGCCACCACGTGATCGCTTGATATTCGGCTCGAGTAAATAGACTGTCTCTCCGTATTGCCGCCGTTCTTCACGACGGGCGTCATCGATTGCGGGAAGTAGTGAGCGGGCATGGCGATGACTCATTTTTCGCAGCCTCCCCAAAAGTCGCTCTGTCAGTTCTACATGACCGCACACATGTCTCGATTCGATCAACGAGGTCAGAATGAGCGGATCTTCGAGAGACAGTGCAAGGGCTTGCCGCGTGGTCCGCACGCTGTGGCCCAAAATCAGACCCGTATCGCTCAAATCGCGAAGGAGGCGTTCGGCAAGAACCGAAATTCGGTCCGATACCGCGGTGTGATGCAGGATCATTAAATCAATATCACTGTGGGGCGCCAGTTCCTGACGACCGTATCCACCGTGTGCAACCAAGGCAACCTGATCCTCGAGATCGCCAAAGGCTGTGCGATCAACCTCAATCAAATCTTTGAGTGCCTGGGAAAAAAGCTGTGTGACCACCGTGTCGGCCAGGTCGGTCAATTTTGCACACACCTGAATCCCTGGAGACTTCTGAGCGTGCTGAATTTGCAGTTTTTGCTGACCCGCCTGAAGCGAGGCCTTCGCCGCCAAGACAGCTGGACGTAGTGTCAATCCTTGGGACATGAATCAACAAATCCGGTGGGAGTTGAAAAACAAAACGGGCCACTCTAGCGCGCCATCCGTGCGCAGCGAGAGCGCCCGCCTTGATTTTAACCGGATTGAGAGGAAAAACACCTAGAGGGCCTCTTCTCCCGTCTCACCGGTGCGGATGCGTATCGTGTCCGCTAAATCCGTTACGAAAATCTTGCCGTCGCCGATCTGGCCAGTCTGAGCCGACCGCATCACAGTATCAATAACATTCTTGAGATTATCGTCTGAAACAACCACTTCAAGCTTTACCTTCGGTACAAAATCAACTGCATATTCTGTACCTCGATACATCTCCGTATGACCCTTTTGGCGGCCGAATCCGCGTACCTCGGTAATGGTCATTCCTGAGATGCCTTGTTCGGAGAGCGCGTTTTTAACGTCCTCCAACTTGAAATGGCGAATCACTGCTTCAACTTTTTTCATCCGAAACTCCCTAAAAGGTCAGTCAATGGGACAAAGACCCCGTTAAACAAAGATGTAGCCTTCCTCGCCATGTTCATTCATATCGAGACCACGTACTTCTCCCTCCTGAGAGACCCGCAACCCCATCACGACGTCCAGAATCTTCAACAAGATAAAGGTAGCCACCGCACAATAACCGATCGTGATGGCCGCTGCCACAACCTGACCCCAGAGGACAGTGCCTCCCTCGAGCAGGCCAAGTGGCTTACCATCAGCGATATCCCAGGCGGCCCGCGTAGCAAACACGCCCGTGAGGATCGCCCCCAGTGTCCCGCCCACACCATGGATTCCAAACGCATCAAGCGAATCATCGTACTTGAAAGTTGCCTTCAAGGCCCCGCAGGCAAAGTAGCAAACGATTCCCGCCGCCGCCCCTATGATCAGGGCGGGCATCAGATTCACAAACCCGGCCCCCGGGGTAATGCAGACCAACCCTGCGATGGCTCCTGAAGCGGCCCCAAGGACACTCGGCTTGCCACGGGCCAACCATTCCATAAAGGCCCAGCCGATCGCTCCGGCAGCGGCGGCAAAGTGGGTGGTGGCAAACGCGCTGCTGGTCAGGTTATCCGAGGCCAACTCGCTCCCGGCGTTGAAACCGAACCAGCCGACCCAGAGCATGGCCGCACCGGCTACGGTGTAGGTGAGATTGTGTGGCCGCATGTCCTCATGCCCCCAACCGAGTCGCCGGCCGAGCACCAAGGCACAGACCAGCGCCGAAACGCCTGAACTGATGTGGACCACCGTGCCGCCCGCAAAATCGAGTGCCCCGCCGGCAATCGCATGATCCCCACCAAACGCCAGAATACCGCCCCCCCAAACCCAGTGCGCCAGTGGGCAGTAGACGAGCGTGCCCCAGAGGATCGTGAAGACGACCATCGTGCTGAACTTCATTCGCTCGGCATACGCCCCGCAGATCAGGGCCGGTGTAATGATAAAAAACATCCCCTGAAAGAGCATAAAGGTAATTGCGGGAATTGCTCCATTCATGGGCGTATGGGGACTGTTTGCCTCCTCGTCCCACACCCGCTCAATGCCATTCATAAACAGGTGATCTAGATTGCCAATGTAGGGATTCGAAACGGAACCCTCCGCCATCAGGCCATCAAACGAACCCCCAAAGGCAAGTGTGTAACCATAAAGCGCCCAGATGATCGTCATCAGTCCCATCAAAAAGAAGCACTGCATCATCACGCCCAGCACATTCTTCTTGCGGACAAGTCCCCCATAGAAGAGGGCAAGTCCGGGAGCCGTCATAAAGAGCACCAGCGCGCAGCAGGTAAGCATCCAGGCGTTGTTTCCCGCAAGCGCCGCGTCTTTCGCGGTTGTCTCGACTTCGCTGACTCTATGATGCAAGCCCGAAGCATCGAGCCCTCCGCCTCCCTCTGCCTGGGCCCAGACTGGGCTGGCCAGTACCGCAAGGAGAATACAGACAGTGGCCAATAGGCTCAAATTCGTGAACAATCTTCGTACCGCCATAGTAGAACGCTCCCTTGAAATGTTGGTCGGAAAGAGAAATGTGCGGCCCGCTCTCTGCGGATGCCCCTCCGCTTTCTGTCTATGACTGCTTCCCGCAGTCTTTATTACCTCCTGCCGACGGCCGGGCCCGCCAAAACCCTGCTCGCCGCACGTGGGGAGTTTTCGACTCCCTAACCCGATAGTCTTCTGAGCGACAAACTAACGCGAGGCAGCTAAATCGTAAAGGACGTGCGACGGTTTTTAAAAAAAAAACTGGCACTTTATTCCTTGCGACTCCAGGGCACATCCTCAGAGCCCGCACGGCGATTTGCCTCGCGAGCCATGACAAAGAGCAGGTCCCCGAGGCGATTGAGATAAATCAGAACTGCTTGAGGCACAGCAGGTTGCTGCTCGTCGGCGAGTTCCACAATACACCGCTCTGCTCGGCGACAAATACAACGCGCCAGATGCAAATAGGCGGCGACAGAGACTCCACCCGGCAAAATAAACTGTTGCAATTCGGGAAGCTGCCGCTCGAATTGGTCGATCGCTTTTTCCAACTGCTGCACCTCGTCCTCTCCGGTCGGGGACATCCCCTGGACCAATCCCTGAGGAGAAGCCAACTCCGCACCAATCACAAAAAGGTGCTGTTGTACCTGCTCGATCACCGCATCGATCTCAGTAACAGGTTTTGCAGCACGGACGACTCCTAAAACGGCATTGAGTTCATCCACCGTGCCGTAGGCTTCAATCCGCGGATGCCCTTTTGAAAGCCGCTTTCCACCAAATAGAGAGGTTTCTCCCCCATCGCCCGTCTTTGTATAAATTTTCACCATCCCACTTCTCGCACCTGTTCCATGCAATAGAAATTCCGGATCGGACGACCCGAATCGCCCTATTGTAGTTTGCAACCTATAATCAGAGTAGCTTGCTCATGCCCGTTATTTCTCAAAATTAGAGCGTTCTTAAAAAATGCAAATTCTGCAACCGCTTTCCCCGCTGAGCGTCTTTGTTCTGTGGAGTGTGTTCGCCATCGGGACGGCAATGCAGGCATTGGCTGGCGAGCAAGAAGATCGCTATTTAAGTAATGTGCAGCAAATTACCGACGACTTTACCAAGGCTGGCGAAGGATATTTTTCACCCGATGGAACGCAGATCGTTTTCCAGGCAGTCCCCATCGAGTACCCGTTTTATCAAATCTACACGCAACCGCTCGATGGTTCGCCCGAGTTGATTAGCACCGGGCGAGGGCGAACCACGTGTGCCTATTTTCATCCTGATGGAGAAACCATTCTTTTCGCTTCCAGCCATCTGGATCCCAACCTCGATGCGACTGAATCTGAAGAGCGGGCAAAACAGAAAGCGGAACGGCAAAGTGGTAAACGCCGGCGTTATAGCTGGGCTTTTGATCCCCACATGGACATTTATCGGCGGCACAGCAACGGTCAACTCACGCCGCTTACTACAAGTGTTGGCTATGATGCAGAATGCGCTTATTCGCCCGATGGAAAACAGATCGTCTTTTGTAGTGATCGCGATGGGGATGCCGATCTCTACATCATGCGTGCCGACGGTAGCGGGTTACGTCAATTGACCGATCAGCCGGGCTACGATGGGGGTCCTTTTTTCTCACCTGATGGCCGCTGGATTATCTATCGTACCGATCGCAAAAAGCCACATCACCTTCAGATTCATGCTATTCGAAGTGATGGCAAGCACGATACGGCCCTGACCGATAATATTGGAGTGAACTGGGCTCCCTACTGGCATCCTACTGAGCCCTACATCATCTGGTGCGGCGCCGATCACTCGAATCCTAAAGCCCGGCCCAACTATGATCTCTACCTCATGCCCTACACGATCGAGAAAACCGAAAATGGGGAAAAATTTGTCGGGGAAAAGGCGGTGAGGATTACCGATCATCCAAGTGCCGATGTGCTGCCCGTCTTTTCTCCGGATGGCAAAAAACTCATGTGGACGAGCAACCGTGGAGAGGGTGGCTCCAGCCAACTCTGGATCGGCGACTTTCGATTGCCAGAACCTTAATTTTTTCGATTGCGAGCGATCCTTCTTCAGTCAATAAAGGCACGTGTCCACTTCGGGTCAAAGCATGCCACGACACTTAGATCCTTTTACGCAATTGGGCATTTGGAATTTTGGGGGACTCTCACCTCAAGAACTACTTCGTAGAACCCTGCGGGAATTCCGCGATCGTCAACTCTCGGCCCGTTGCGCACAGTTCGCCTACTTTTCCATGCTGGCTATGATGCCGCTACTGATCGTAATGGTTTACGCCATTGGTCAAATGCCGATTCATGGATTGCTTGGCAGCTTTCTTACGCTGCTCGAAAAAACGCTTCCTGTGGATGCCTACCAATTGTTTCGCACCCAGATCTTAGCGCTGCAACAACAAAGTTCAACGACCTATATTTCACTCAGTTGCCTGATTTTTCTCTACGCGGGGTCGCGATTGTTTATCACGATTGGAGAAGGACTCAACGTTGCCTTCGGACATTCGCCCCGTGCACGTCGTGCGCGAACCTACTGGCTGTCGCTAGCCCTCACCTTCAGTATCGCCCTGCTATTGCTCTTGGCACTGATCCTGCTTGTCATCGGCCCCCAGGCCATCGAATGGGTGATCCATGGGGTGCATCTACCGGTTCCAGATTCGCTTTCCTTTACCCTGATTCACTGGGGTGTTGTTGTCGGCTTTCTGCTTGGTTTTACCTCCACTATTTATTATCTCGTTCCAGCACATGGACTCCCTTGGCATTGGTTTAGCCCCGGAACCGTTTTTGCGGTCTTGGGTTGGATTGTGGCCAGTCAGGGCTTCCGCTTTTATGTTGCCAATTATGCCGGCTACAATCAAATTTATGGCACCTTGGGTGGTGTCATGGCAATGCTTTTCTGGCTCTATCTAACCGGTGCCATTCTCCTGATGGGCGCACAAATCAACGGCATCATTTATGAGACCGTGCAGCAATCTTCAAGCGATACGGGCGAATAACAAGCGGAAGCCATTGACAAAAAAGACGGCCTCCAGATGCCCCTCGCACTGATTACTGTCAACGATACAACTCTGAAAAAATGATAGTGTCGCTAGCACAGCACGAGATAAGGCTAGAAAGACCGCTAGTTTTTCACCTAGCACGCTAGCAGATTGCAATCACTCCATCTTCTTTTTTCTCTTTCTTAACCCTTCGGATCTCGCTATTATGCGGCCCCGTTTTTTATTGACGAGGAACATCTCCATGAGCGATTACCGAATCGAACACGATTCGATGGGTGAGGTCCATGTACCCGCCCAAGCGTATTATGGTGCGCAAACACAACGCGCTGTGGAAAATTTTCCCATCTCCGGATGGCCATTGCCACCACCACTTATCCATGGGATGGGTTTGGTAAAGTATGCGTGCGCAACGGCAAATCGCGACCTTGGGCTTTTGAGTAAACAGGCGCGTTCACCGCTCAACGAACAACAAGTGGAAGCTCTGCTGACGGCCTGCCTAGAAGTTGCAGACGGAA
>CAUZBD010000134.1:0-6440 GCA_963577795.1 Planctomycetota bacterium
CGCCGAGTTCGGCCCATTCATCGTGGTCGGCAACGCGATAAAGATCAAAATGAAACAGGGGTACTGATCCCGGATACTCGTGCAGGATGACATAGGTTGGACTCACCACGCTGCGGACATCGACGCCACATGCTGCAGCAATACCCTGCACGAGTCTCGTTTTGCCACTTCCGAGCGTACCGACCAACCCCACCGTGTCCCCCGGGCGAAGCGCCGTCGCCAAGGCAGTGCCTAGCCTCTCGGTGGCTTTTTGATTATCGGCATGGAAGGAAAAAGAATGTGTCATGTTAGGCCTGATGCTCGAAACCGGTTACCAGGAGTGGGCCAAGTTCGTCGGTTCCTTGCCAGAGTCCGGGGGTTTCAATAAAAGTGCCAATCTTCGTCACTCCCGCCGCGAGTGGTTGTGCAGCAATCAACGCTGTTGCCGCGATCGGAGGGACAGCCAGGAGGAGTTCAAAATCCTCGCCGTCTCCCAGGGCACGTTCCAGTGGCGAACGCGTGTTATCTTCGGCAGCCATCTGGGTTGCGGCAGTTGAAGTTGGCACGGAGGCAAGATCAATCGCCACCCCGCACCCGCTCTCTTCCGCTAGGCGGGCAGCATCGAGGGAAAGACCGTCACTGCAGTCGATCCCAGCGTGGAGCGTATGGTGATTCTGTAAATACAACGCTTCTTCAATGCGGGGGATGAAATCAAAATGTTTTCCCAGTCGACTGCCACCGAACGAACCGGTCACCAGCAAGTGATCTCCGGGCTTTGCTCCGCTCCGCAAAAGGGGTTTGTCGGGACACCGACCGATGAGCGTAATGCTCACCACAAGCGGCCCGTCCCAGACATTGGTATCGCCACCGGCAAGTGCCACGTCAAATTGCTCAGCCAGCGGCAGCATCCCATCGAGGAGTTGCTCGGCAATCGCGGTCTTTTTGCGGGGCAGCGCAACAGCAAGGAACGCGGCGATCGGTTGCGCGGCCATGGCGGCCAGATCGCTAAGATTGACTGCGAGGGCCTTGCGACCGATCCGCGCCGGCGAATCGGTCGCCAGTGAAAAGTGCGTTCCGTCACATAGCAGATCGCAGGTCACGACCGAACCATCGGGCTGCAGTACAGCGGCATCATCACCCGGCCCCACCGCAAGGTGTGGGCTTTCGGGCAACCTCTTGCGCAAAGCGCGAATAAATTCGATTTCCATCAGCGGGTTTGCTGCCTACAGGGGATTGCGCTATCGCTAGAGAGTGTAGGACGATGCACAAAGAGCGTCAAAGGCCCTGTGTCCTACGGTCACATCAGCAGGCACTACCGGGTGACACTCGATCGTTTGCCTGCCACAAGTTGCAGGTGCCCATAAAGGGTCTGGTTGCCCCGAAGAATGTAGAATTTCAACGGTCCGTTTGAGGTGACGCGGTCCTGTTTGAGGACGTAAGTTACATTATCCAAAGAGACCGTTTCCCAGACGTGCATGCCCACCAGCACATCACCGCGACGGATACCCTGCAATTCGGCGGGACTACCCGACCGGACTGCCATCACCGCCAGTCCACCACGATATTTACTTTTCTTGTCCCGGATTTGGGTTGCAGAGAGTGGTTGGAGTCGCAATCCCAACTGGTTCCAGGCACGATCTCCTTCTTTGACCACCTTCGGTGTATTTACAGAAAGGATCAAATCGAGATCGAGAACCTGCCCGTCGCGGAGCACAGAAAGTGGAATATCGCGACCACCCTGCCGACCGAGAAGGGCGATTTCCAGTTCGAGCGGCCAGTGCAGGGTCGTTGTTTCGACGCTTTCAATGCGATCTCCCGGTTTGAGACCCGCCCGTTGCGCGGGACTACCCGCCTCGACACTCGACACAAGCAGGCCTTTCTCGCGATCTTGAACCGAAGTGAAGGTAATGCCATGGCTACGATTTTCAAGACGACGCACACTGCATAATTCGGTTGCAATCGAAAGAACCTTATCGACCGGCAGGGCAAAACCAATTCCCTGGGCACCGACCCGGACGGCGACGTTGATTCCGATCAATTCGCCATCGATGTTCAGAAGCGGGCCACCGGAATTTCCGGGATTGATGCTGGCATCGGTTTGAATCAGGTCATGGTAATACTGCACATCGCTGACCTGAACTGTACGGTGCAGTGCACTAATGATGCCTCGCGTTACCGTGTGCTCATAACCGTAGGCATTGCCGACGGCGATCACCGTCTCGCCAGGCATCAAATCGCGGGAGGTGCCCAGCTGAATGGTGGGCAGCGATCGAGTCCCCGGATCGATTTTGATAATGGCCAAATCGGTTTTCGGATCGTGGGAAATCGGTGTCGCAACCGCATGCGTTCCATCTGAAAGTGTGACATTAATGGTCGAGACGCCGTCGATCACGTGAAAGTTTGTGACGATATAGCCGCGACGGTCAAGAATGACTCCCGTTCCCATTCCGTTGACGCGCCGCGTTCCGTCGCTGCGGTCGGCCGTTCGTGCGGGAACCAGTTTTTGGCCCCGGATATTCACGATTGCATCGCGGGCCTCTTCGACCGCGCGGACCAACGCGGTGCGTCGAGTCTCAGCGGCATGGACCAGGCATGGCATCAGGAGGATGCCAAGAAGCAGGCCAAGTTTCCACCGCGCAACAGACAATCGCTGACGGCGAATACGATCAAAGGATCGTTCGCTGCGGGCCTGGGGCGCAGTCTGGTCCACGCAATGCTCCCGGTCGAAGGAGATGGAAATGGTCATAAATCAAGATGAGATCGGAATGATCTGTTCATCGGCCCTCTGAGAACAGCGTCTTCAGGGACGGCCGCAGTGCGCGATACAGTCCCCCTATTCTTCCTAAGATTGTGAAGATAGAGAGGGCGATAGCATGTTCGGTGGCAGTTTAGGGCAGGATAATTCCTCTCAAGCAGGACTGCTTGGAGGCTGCCGGAGTGAACTCTGCTTGTCTCAGTCCATAAACCGCGCGGTGGCCTCAGCGAGTTGGCGGCCGATTTGCATGAGGTTCTCTTGATGGTGCGGTTGGGTCATTTTACCATGTTCATCAAAAACCTGATGAACATGCGGAATACTTGCCTGCTGCGGGAGGACCAAGACACCGATGCTGCTGAGAATTGCCCGCACGTGTACCAGTCCGCGATGCCCTCCAAGACCACCGGGCGATGCACTGACGAGGGAAGCCATTTTTCCAGTAAATGCGACCAACGGCAGTTCATCTCCCACGGGGCGCGAAACCCAATCGATCGTATTTTTTAGTAAGGGTGTGATCGAACTGTTGTATTCGGGACATGCCAGAAGTAAACCATCATGCTCCACGAATAGTTTTTTGAGCGCAAGTAAGTTTTCACTATGTCCCTCTGCCTGTTCCATGTCTTGATCAAACAGTGGCAATGGATAGTCGCGGAGTTGGATTTGTGTCACAGTCGCCCTTGCTTCCGCAGCGGCATCGGCAGCAATCTCGAGAACACGTTGGTTCCAACTATCGGTGCGATTGCTTCCGGCGAAGGCCAAAATACGTGGACGAGTAGACATCGAAAAACGTTATCTCTTGAAGATTGATGCCGGTGAACTGGATAGACAGGAAAATAGAAGACAGCAGTCTAACTCAAATCAAAGGTAATTCAAGCAAATGCCCCAAGTACGTGGCAAATCGCTTCGGTCGAGCGGCAACCCGCAACGACAAGATCGATATTGCAGAAACAAGATTATTTTTGCACGCAGGCCATTCCTCCATCTACACCGAGCGTTTGCCCTGTGATCCAGTCGCTGCTGGGCAAAAGAAGCATGGTCACTGCCTCGGCAACATCGTCGGGAGTACCGGTGCGTTCCAGCGGGTACATCGCATTCATTGCCGTTCGTTTCGAATCGGTCGAAAAAAAACGTGCTGAGAGATCCGTTTCCGTGAGTGCGGGCGCGACGCAATTGACCCGGATTTTCGGTGCTAACTCTGCGGCCAGGGTACGAGCCACCGCTTCCAAAGCACCTTTCGCCGCAGCGATTGCAGTATGCATCGCAAGGCCACGGGCGACCGCTACGGTACTTAAAAAAACAACGCTCGCCGTTCTTGCAGTCGAAGCTTGAAGTCCTGGCAGGGCGGCCTGCAGAAACCGGATCGCACTCACGCAATTGATTTCAAACGCAGCGCGTATCGCTTCCGGTTTTAAACGATGCACTGGAGCAAGGTCGATCGATCCGGGGCAATACACGATGCCATCCAGTGGTCTCGTGAGCGTGTCGGAGGGAATTTCATCGCGGCCCACAAAGTCATGCACCATATGCTGCACGCCTTCGATCGATGCTATCTCTCCCGGTTCGCGCGACAGGACAAGGACGGTGTGCCCTTGTGCGCCAAGTTTTTTGCTGATCGCAAGCCCGATACCGCGACTGCCTCCAGCAATGGCATAGTGCCCCATCGAGTCCCCTTGTAACCCTTTTTGCAGGTGCTACCCGGAGTACTTTAGGTGCCGCATCGCATCCGGCAAGACCAGAGGTCAGAAACAACGCCCTTCCACGTGCGGCAGTCGATGCCGATACGAGAAGTTTCCTCGCGACACCGCTTGAAGCGTGCTGCAAAACAGCGGGACGCTTGCAATCATAGAGCAAGAGAGCTACTTGCTTTACTGTTCCAGTAAACGGTTCTGCTCTTGACGACCCCGTCTGGGCTTCTGTAGTAGACCGTGTTGCCGACTCGGGTGGAGTATCCGCCAGTCTTGCCGTCTGGCGTGATGTTATAGGTTCTGTTGCCAATCCGTTTTGATCCCCCCATGAAATTCCCCAAGGTGTCCATACGGTAGGTAGAATTGCCATGCTGTACGGACAAACTGGTCGGACCACGCCAATTCTGTTTGCCATACTTGATATTGCTAACACCACGATTGCTGCTCGTACCGTTGCCAACTTGAACAACATGTCGCACCATCCCTCTTCGGTCCAGGTAATATTTGGTCGCGTAGGTTCCCTTGCCACGATTAACATACTCGATACCGGATTTCGATTGAGCGTGTGAGGTACCTGAGAGAGCCAGGAGGGTAAGAAGCCCACTGAGAACGGCGAAGCTCTTCATGCGATAGTCCCGGAGTTTGCTGGATCAAAACCAACTACCGTTGATACTAATCGTGGTGAAAATGCAACGGCGAGTATCCTCACGCGCGGATTGGACGGGAAAACTGCGTTTCACTTGAGCGGAGAGAAAGACTGGGGAGGGGGAACTCAAGAGGAGGGTCCGCTTGAACCATGATTGCCGGATTGCATTCTTTCAAAGCAACCTTCTGCCGTGCTATAACGACCCTTGATTATTTGCTTTGGATTGCTGGATGCGAGGGGGTGTGGCAGAAGGTTTTGCGGCAGCCGGCCCCCCAGTGGAAATTTCATGATGCTCAATTCTGGTTCTCGGCTGGCGCGGGGACACTGGTGTGGTTGGCTCTTCTGGGGCATCGCTGCGGTGTTCTTCCTTTACGAGCAGTTCGTTTGGGTGATGCCCAATGTTATTCTGGTAGATCTCACTCAGGTCGCCGAAGCCTCGCCGGTAAAGCTGGTCTGGGCACTGTCGGTGTACCTCTGGATTTATGCCTTTCTGCAACTGTTTGTGGGTGGGCTCTTTGATCGCTTCGGTACGAAGTTCATCCTGTGTGGCGCGACGGCCATTTGCGCTGCGAGCTGTTTGCTTTTTGGGACGGCACACAACCTGCTTGAGATCAGCGTTGCGAGGGGTCTTAGCGGCTTTGGTAGCGCGTTTTCCTTTGTCGGTGCGATTTACGTTGCCACGGTTTGGTTCCCGCCGAGCCGACTTGCGTTGATAGTGGGAATCACCACAGCGGTAGGGATGTTCGGCCAGATGTTCGGCCAGACTCCGTTGGTGGCTGCGGTCGAGAAATTTGGCTGGCGCGAGGTTGTCGTGGTTTGTAGTTGGCCGGGCTTTGCATTGGCGGGACTGATACTACTGGTCATTCCACGGCGACCCTCCTGGTTTAAGGATCGCTTCGCAAAGAAGAGCGAGCTTAAAATCGGAATTTTCCAGGGTATTGTGCAGGTCCTTTCCCGTTGGCAAATGTGGGCGGTTGGCACGGTGTGTGGAGTGCTTTACTTGCCATTGAGCGTGTTGGCGGCAATGTGGGGCAACACTTTCATGGAGAAGGCCGGAGGATACAGCGCGGAGCAGGCAAGTTTTGCCACCATCATCCTGGGGGTCGGTTGGCTGATCGGATGCCCGCTGGTGGGGATCATTTCCGATCTCACAGGCTCGCGCAAAGGCCCGCTGTTGGTTGGCATTGTCGGGGGCGGGACAGCAATGCTATTGTTGCTCTGGCCCTCGTTTCTCGGTTACGGTGGTTTGCTTGCGGTGATGTTCGTGGGCGGCCTCTTTACAAGCACCGAAGTCGTTTGCTTTGCCGTAGCAATGGAGCTCTTTCCGCAGTCGCTCCGTGGCACGGCCGCGGCCTGTTGCAACTTCATCACGATG
>CAUZBD010000135.1:0-6432 GCA_963577795.1 Planctomycetota bacterium
ATCTTGCTTTCTTTGAGCATGCGAATCTTGCCCATGCAAATCTGACGGAGGCTGACCTAACAACAGCGGATTTGACCGACACGGACATGACGGGTGCGGATCTGAGCCACGCGAACCTGACCGAAGCCTATCTGTTCGGGACAAATCTTACGGACGCCACACTTATTGGCGCAAATCTTACCCATGCATTATTATATGCTAGCCCGTTATATCGGGCGGCCCACCTGCCGGGCGCGGTGATGCATGGCGCAAATCTCACCGGTGCTAAGCTTGCAGGTGTGAATCTTCGATACGCCAAGCTGCACGGTGCGCTGGGCCTGCCGGGCGGCAGTTCTTCGCAGTTGACGCTTACCGATACCGAAGAGATGATCGTCGGGGCCAATCTTACGGGTGCCGACTTTAGCGGGGCCGACCTGACGGGTGCTGATTTTAATCACGAGAATGACCTACTCGACGTGATCGGTTGGGCAACGGCCACCTGGACCGGTGCCTGGTTCCATTATCAGGGAGAACCCGACTGGCCCACCGGGATGGTGCACACCGATCACGGGATCACGGTCCGTACTCCCGAACCGGCGGGGATTCTCTTAGCCCTCTTGGGTCTTGCACTCTTACCGCGAAGAAGAGGGCGGTAGGCACTCGGAGGGCAGCAGCTAGGCTTTCGCTCTGCTGCTGTGCGTGGATAATGGAGCGATTCATGCGATTCACCTTATTCTTCTCTGCCGGAGACTCTTCGCCTGATGCACCGACTTTGGATTGTTTTGATTTTGCTGCCCGGTTTCACAATAGTAACCACATGGGCCTCCGGGAAAGAGACGGCTATCACCTACTCCAAAGATGTGGTCTATGGACGCGTTTCTGGTGCCGGACTTCTGGCGGATATTGCGTATCCTCATTCCAAGAAGTCGATGCCGGCGATCATTTCGGTGCATGGCGGACGCTGGCAGGGTGGCCATAAACAGGATGCATCGGCCATCGATGTGCGGCAGTGGGCAGAGCTCGGTTTTTTTGCGATGTCGATTGACTATCGGCTCGTCGGTTGTTCTCCCGCACCGGCGTGTTATCAGGATTTGCAGTGTGCAATTCGCTTCCTGCACGCGCGCGCAAGGCAATACAACCTCGACACCGATCGCATCTTTCTGATTGGCCAGTCGGCCGGAGGACATCTGGTCTCACTTGCGGCGACGATGGGCGATGGTCCTTTTCGGCGGACTGGTGGCTGGCAGGAAGCCTCGAACGATTTTTGCGCGGCGATCAGCGTAGCGGCAAATTATGAACTCACCACACTCAGCTGGGGGCCTATCTGGACACCCGCCTCGGGCGATCCGGTGGAAGCGCGCAAAATGGCTTCCCCAGTAAATCACGTGCAAAAAAACATGAAACCGCTTCTCGTGATCCACTCGGATGACGATCGATCGGTCCCGATTGATAATGCGCTGCTGATGGTCAAACGTTTAAAAGAAGCAGATGCACCCCACACATTTCATCGCGACCGAGCAGCAGGACACATGGGGATGACCGATCAGGTGATCGCACGAGCTCTGGAATTCATCAAACAGCAGTCGGCGGTTGGTGATGAGCATGGCCCTTCGACAAACAGTGACGAATAAGGTCAGGGCTCGGTCCGTGAAAACTTTCCTTCTTATACGTCACTGCTGGCCTCTTTGGATACTTCTGCTCGGTTGCTCCAAAGAAAATCCCACCGTTTCTGTTGCGAAGCCAGAAGTCTTTGCCATCGGTAGCGTATTGGAAAACCCAAGAACGCTCCAGTACAACTACCAAGCACTCGTTGACGCGACGGTGGGCCGTGTTTCTCGTAAGGCGTACGAGAAGTACAAGCATAATCTAGAAGGTTATATCGACGCCCGCCGAAGCGATGCTAGAGGAAAGGTCTTTGAAGCGACGGCGGCCTACGAGGCCAACCAGTTGTATAAAAAAATCGGCGATGGCGATCGGGTTTTAACGACAGCCGCAGAGGGAGCCCCGTCGCATCCGGCAGACAATCTTCTCTGGAGAGCAGGAATGATCATCGGGCGGTATCAACTCAAGTCCACTCGCAACAGCAAGAGTATTGTAAAATTTCTTACCGCGCCAGAGTATATCACACGTTACGCGAATGAAATTATTGTTACTCATCCCAATACCTACCTGGAAGTCCTGCGTAAATTACAACAGCAGATTGCGCGCGGTGCGCTTACTCCCCGATGGAAACTTGTGGAGGAAGCGATCAAGCAGAAACGGTTATCGAACTATATCTTTCCCGGACATGAAGTTCCCTCTTTTCATGAAGCACAAAAAAAATCGGAGCAGGTCATCCGCAGGCAATTCGAGTCGGCCCGAAGGGAATACGGAGGTTAAAAGCGGTCGAAATGTTCTTGAACGAACCTCGCTTTAAGATAGACTGGGGATCGGCCAGTCTATTAACGCATTTATTTTCCGCATACTGTGTTCGCCAGTGTATGAAAAGGAGGCGTAGAGGGTGCGGCTTTTTAATCGTATAGCATGCGTGCTGCTTTTTCTGACGGCAACCGCTCTGGACGCTCAGGACGTTGGTCAGGGCGATCTTTACTCGCGGATTAAAGAGAACCTCGACGCGGTGCGGGCGATCGATACGCATGATCATCTCCGCGCGTTCGGCAAGATGCCGGATCGCGTCGCGACCCCAGATGGTCGGGGGATGAATCTTTATAGCATTTGGGCACACAGCTATTTAACGCGAACCACAAAAATTACTCCGTGGCCAGCCGACCGGTCGTTTGACACCTGGTGGAAGCAGGCAAGGGATGATTTTGATGATGCGCGGGCCACGAGTTTTTATCGCTATTTGCTACCGGCCTTTCGTGATCTTTACGGCGTTAATTTCGAAACACTCACCGATGCACAGGCCGCCAAGCTCAACGGGCAAATTTTTCAGAATTATCGAGATGATTCCTGGCTGAAGGAGGTCATCACCAAGCGGGCCAATATCGAGTTGATGTTTATTGACCCCTATTGGAATCGTTTGCAATTTGCGCGCGATTACCGCTTTGCAGTGCCGGTGCTGAACGTGACTACCCTGATTGGGGCAAGTCATCCGGAGCGGACCCCGTCGCAGCGCGACAGCCCCTATGTCTACGCCGAGCGAAAAAAGATGCCCACCGACACTTTCGCTGACTTTCTCGCAGTGATTGAACGGCTGTTTGCAGATGCGCTTGCGGCCGATGCGATCTGTTTGAAGTCCACACAGGCTTACATCCGGACACTACACTACAAACCGGTCAGCAAGGAGCGGGCGGCAGCGGTGTACGGCAAGTCGCCCAAGGAGGCAACTGAAAAAGAGCAAAAACAGTTTGAGGATTTTATGTTTTGGCATATTTGTCGTTTGAGCGCCAAATACGAACTTCCCTTTCAGATTCACACCGGCGATGCCCGTGTCCAGGGTTCCAATCCGATGTTGCTGGTCGATTTGATCGAGGCAAATCCGCAAACGAAGTTCATCCTCTTCCATGGGGGTTACCCGTGGGTCGGCGAGACTGGCGCGATCGCGATGAAACATAAAAACGTGTGGATCGACTCTTGCTGGCTGCCGACGCTCAGCTACACGATGGCCAAGCGGGCCTATCAGGAGTGGCTCGACGCGGTGCCTTCGGATCGCATCATGTGGGGCGCCGATACGGTGGATGCCGAAGGGATTTACGGAGCAACGGAATTTACGCGGCAATGTCTGGCCGAGGCGCTGGCAGAAAAAGTGGAGCAAGGACAATTGCGCGAAGCGGACGCCAACCGGATCGGCCGGCAGATTATGCGCGAGAACGCATTGAAACTGTTTCCCCGACTCAACCGGATGCTGTGGCGGTAGGAGCGGACGTGCTGAAGTAGCTGATAGTTCTCCAGGCGGCCACTCGGTACACTTGGGCGTAAAATCATCAGAACAACGGAAGGGAGGCAGGGGATGCAATGTTTTCACGTCTGTAGTATTTATTTTCTCCTCACGTGCCTAGCGCCGTCTTTGGGCGCGCAGAGCATTCCATTGCCTGGGCTCTTTGCCGACGCACTCCGCGAGGGACGGGTCGTGGATCTTTCGCATACATTCGATCGCGATACGATCTATTGGCCGACCGAGGAGGGCTTCAAACTGGTGAAAGAAAAGGCCGGATTTACCGATCAAGGGTACTATTATGCAGCGAATCGTTTTATCGCCGCAGAGCACGGCGGCACACACATCGATGCCCCGATTCATTTTTCTGCCAACGGACAATCGGTCGATGCGATTCCGCTCGAGCGACTCGTCGGAGAGGCCGCGGTGATCGATGTCACCGAGGCGTGCGGTAAGAATCCCGATTACCAAGTCGGTATCGACGATCTACGCCGCTGGGAAGAGACTCACCAGCGGCAGTTGGTCGATGTGATCGTGCTGCTTCGCACGGGCTACGCCAAACGCTGGCCGAACCGTAAAGCCTACCTAGGCACCGAGGCGAGGGGAGTGGAAGGCGTAGCGGAGCTTCAATTCCCGGGCCTTGCGCCCGCCGCAGCGAAGTGGCTCACGCAGCATCGATCCATTGGGGCCGTGGGGATCGATACGGCGAGCATCGATTATGGGCAATCGAAGCGATTTGAAAGCCACGTGACGCTCTTTGCGCATGCTATCCCAGCAATCGAGAACGTCGGCGACATGAGCGGCCTACCGACGGCCGGTGCGACCATTATCGCCCTGCCGATGAAAATTGGTGGTGGATCGGGTGGCCCGGTCCGCGTTATTGCAATTGTGCCTGGAGATTCCTGATGAATGCGTGAGCCTCTCAGGAATATCTCGATAGTCTTCTGGCAGCGCTCAACATCACTTCATAACAAATGCGTATTTTTAGCATGCCCCTTAAAAAGCGTTGAAAAATATTTTCAAATGCCGTTAAATGATCCTTGCGGGTGTGCAGCGCACATCGGCGGGCTGAGGGGAGCTTGGAGGTGGGATTCTGTCTTTAAATCTCAACGGGTTTCTTCGTTCATTATTGCGTTACGCAAGATGCCGCTATGTTGAGTTTCTCTGGGCGACCACTTTCCAAAAAAAAAACATTATTGAGGAGCCAATGAAAATGGTTACTAAATTAAGAACGGATAAGCTAGGCAAAAGGTTCTGCGCTTATTCCGCTGCGGCAGCTGTCGCAGGACTTGCCGGTGGCGGCGAAGCTGCACCGGTTATCTACGATACCGAGGCGTCTCCCATCGATGTCCATAGTAGCTTCAATACGCTACCGAACGGACAAAATATGGCGGCGATCAATCCGACGACATTGACCGCGAGTGCAAATGCGGCGACAACGACACCCACCGCAGCGGGTTTAATTGGCGCTGCCACGGGTGCCACGGATAACTCTGGGATTACCAACGCGCAGTTGGCTGGTACTGTTTATTTTCGTTACGAGATCTTCTCCGAGCCAAGTGCGACTTGGGGTAAGAGCGGTACGCAGTTTGGGGTCCTTACTGGAGCCGGTTCCGGTCTCTATGCGGTAACCGATGGTGCCTCCACTCGTCCGGGCCCGGGTCCTCCAGGCGATTATGGATTTATAGAAGGTGACGTGATTGGTGATGGCGATAATCTGATTACCGCCGATACGGTGGGAGCCGACTCCATCACGCAGACCTACAGCATGGGACCCGGCGCAGCGACGCAGGCGGATATTGACGGGTTCGGTGCCTTTGCAACCGGTAGTTCCTATTCGGTTGTTACGGGCGTCAAATATCTTGGATTTCAGTTGGATAACCGGAACGGGTTTGTAAAGATGGAGCCCTTTACCGGACAGCGGAATCATCTCCGGATCCTCGGTTGGGGTCTGGAATCGGATCCGTTCGTGCCAATCACTGCCTCGCTTTCGGGAGGGAGTGGCGCCGTTCCGGAGCCCGCTGCGCTGGCAATGCTCGCGATTGGTAGCGTGGGTCTCGTTGCGCTGCGTCGTCGGCGCAAGCAGGAAGCGTGATAAACGATGGGATGCCCATGACAACGGGCGCCGGGTGTTGGCTCGGTGCCCGTTTTTTCGTGGTTGTCTGGCTAGTGGTCTGGTATTGCGGGTGAGTCCGCCGATCTTTCCTCGGACAGCTCATCGTATCGGTGGTGATTCACAAGACACTGACTTTCGATTGCATCCGGTTCCGTGCGATTGTATAGATCGCTATACTTCTAAACTCGAAAGATTCGCGGGTGACGCACGCAAGAATCATCAGGCGGTCACTACCGAAATGTCACCGAAATACGCCGGTGCGTCCAACATGGGGATGACCATCGTGAAACAGCGTCGAAGACGTATTATTGCGACGGCGCTGCTTGTTCTTGTTGTGTTGGCGTTAATTATTATCTTTGATATCAGCGTGCTATGGTTTGTGGTCTTTGTCGTTAATGAGATTGTCGGTTGGATCGAGTGGGCTATTGGTTGCGTGGGATATTATTTGGTTTCTATTTTC
>CAUZBD010000136.1:0-6423 GCA_963577795.1 Planctomycetota bacterium
GTCCGCCCACCACTGACGATGCTGATCGTCGCACCACCAGTCCGACAAGATTGAGCGATTGCGAAGCTCGACCTTGTCGTGAGTTATCGGCCGCAATGCTTTCCGCATAGAACCAAAAAGGTTCCCTCAATAAAAAGTGGACATCAAAATGGACATTTTTTATCCATTCACACCCCATTCACGGCCAATGGCGCAGACGTTCAATATATCAAAACACCGGCATTTGCGCACTTTTCAATATTGGTTCAATTCCTCGGACCCTTCCATGGGAATTTAGGATCTAGTGGCCGAAAGGTCGTGGAGGTTCAAGTCCTCTCACCCGCACTTTACATCTTCAACATTAAGCAGGCTTCGCGCGGTTGTCGAACGGGTCGCGATTGACGCAGGCGATTTGTGCTGAGAAAACCGCGCTTGGTCAAACACCGAGCAACTGCATGTTGTTATTGCCACTGCCAAAGGTGCCTGCGTCTACATTGTGCCGATTAAGCAGCTCGAGCCAAAGATTACAGAGCGGGGTCCCCTGCTCTACCACCCGATGCTGCTGATGCTTATAACCGCCACCGGCCACAAGGATCGGTAACCGATGGCAGGTGTGGTTTGAGGCGTCCCCAAAATTGCTGCCCATTACGACCGTCGTATGATCCAGGAGCGAACCGCCCGCCTCGGGAATCGCCTTTAAGTCCATCAGAAACTGATTGAATCTCCGCATAATGTCCGTTTCAATGCAACTCAAACTCCTGAGTGCCTGGGCATTGTAACCATGATGCGAAAGCGTATGCCAACCACCCGTCGCACCCGGCACTTTGATCGCCCCGTAAATCCAATCCATCGAAATCGTAATCACACGGGTTGAATCTGTGCGAAACGCAAGTTTCGCCAGCTCAAACAGATTTTGAATCTTCGTTGAAAACCCAAATCGTGAATCCCGACTCAGCGAATTGGGTACCTTTGGTTTCTCTGTCTTCAGCCAGAATGCCTCGTGCTGAAGCTGCGATTCAAGCTCCCCGATCAACACCTGGTACTGCTGTGTGCTCTGCGCCGCATCATTCGACTGCCTCAACTGCGCAAGGTCATGCTTGAGGCTGGCTAGGATCTGCCGGTCACCCGCAATCTGCTGTTGCTTCTGACGAAGGTTTTCCGGCCCGAACAAGTGGTCGAATATTTTTGCTTCATCATGCATCGGCGAAATTGCCGCCCCGCGCGCATTCCACGAACAACCCCAGCCACGATCATAAATACTGAAACTCAAAGACGGAAAGCGCGTCTCACCGCCCATCTCTTGGGCCAGCAACTGGTCGAGCGAGATCGTGTTGATAAATCCGCTGGCCTCGGGGTTCGTTGCCCCGGTCAAAAATGATTTCTCCGAGTCATGATTACTCGTCTCCATGCCCGGGTGAAAGAGATTTTCAATCACCGTCACATCTTCCGGACACTCGATCGTGCGCAAGTATCGAGAACTGTCGAGCCGGCCCGACTCGGGCGGATCGAAGTACCCCTTATAGAAACCGAGAGAATTGCAGATAACAATTATCCGCCGCGGGGTTGCGGCCTGCGCTTCGGTGGCACCTGCACGAAGCGCATGAAGCGCCAGCGGCAATGCTGCCCCGAATTTCAAAAACGTTCGTCTTTCGAGTGTTTCAATCATCTTTATTTCTGGAAAACGAGAACACCAGCACCTCTTTCATCAGATCTTTCATTCTACATTCTGAACCGTCTTGCTCCATACGCTCATACAATTCTAGCCGTTCTGCCAAATCAGGCTCGCGACCATTGGCATATTCAAAAAACTGCTTCATCAAGTTGTAAGCGATTTTCTTCGGATTTGCCAACAGTATTTTTTTCAGGTCCATCACGTCTCCAAACGTTTCGTCATCAATTTCGCCTGAGGAGTCCACATTACCGGCCAGTGAATAGTAACCCTCGCGCTGATAGCCGAACGTTCCCTCGTGTGGCACCCTCACCCGGTAACGCTTTCTCCACTGACCAACCGCATCGAAACTCTCCAGCGCAAAACCATAAGGGTCAATGCTTTTATGGCAGGCCGCGCACGATTCATTCTCTTTGTGCAACTCGATCTGCTCGCGAATCGTTTTGGCCCCCGAGGTGTCCGCCTCAATCGATTTGATGTTTTCGGGGGGAGGTGCAAGCGTGTTACCCGCAATGTTTTTGGAAACCCACGCGCCGCGGAGTATGGAGGAGGTGTCGAAGCCATCGGTCGTGACCTTCAAAATACTTCCCATCGTCAACAGTCCACCGCGAAGCGAGTCGGGGGGCAAGTCGACCTTGCGCATCTGCTGACCGGTAACACCGTCGACTGCATAATGCTGGGCAAGTCGTTGATTTAAAAAAGTAAATTCTGCATCGATCAAATAACTTGCCGGCAGGTTTTTTTGAATCAGATGCTGCAAATACATCTCCGTTTCACGAGGCAGATAATAATCGAGTAGGTCATCGTAGGTGGGATAAAGCTTCAGGGAGGGCGGCACCTGTTTGAAGAATCGCAGGTTTAACCACTGATCACAGAAAGAGTGGACCATGCGTGCTGATTTGTTATCTGCGAGCATTCGATCAATCTGGTCGCGTACCACGGGCTCGGACAAGCTATCGTTTTTTGCCAGACCCAAAAGTTCCGCATCCGGGACTGAGAGCCAAAGCGTGCGAGCCAGCTCCGCGGCGATGCGATAGGACTCGTTTGGATAATTATTCTCTGGAAGCAGAAATTGCCGAGAACAGAGAATCGCTTTCAGCGCCAATTTGGTCGCCGCAACAAAGTCGCCCGTTGCCTGATAGGCGTCGCGGCTCAGTGCATAGTAGGGCGAAAGGGTTTCATCATCCGGTTCGCCCGAAAACGCCCGTTCTGCAAAGCTGCGAATCACCTGCTTGAGATCATCCTCGGTCGATGACGCCACCCGGATATTCACTTTCTCTATCGGCACCGAAACCTCAGCGATCACATCCAGCTTGCCGATCAAGGCACAGATCTTCTCGCCCGCCTCGCCCGTCGCATAGGAATCGGTGACGAGAAATTTGATAAGCGGGTCGCTGACATGACTCCGAAAGCGGATCTCCTGCTCGGCAGCGAGTCCGGTGAGCAATTCTCCCTCTGCAATCGACTTGCCCCACTCGGCACCATCGGCGGAAACATAAATGGCATATGCTTTCACATGACTACTTTTAGCACTGCCAGAGAGAGTCGAGTAGGTGAGCCCCTCTATTTCTGCCCGTTCGGGATTCTCAATCACCACAAAGTGGGGCGGCTCTGCAAACTGAGGACTGGTTTGCGATTGCCAGCTCGTTCGGTTCGAACCATCGAGCATCCGCTCCTTCTCCATACCCTCCTGGAAACTGCTGACCGAAAGCGACCCTCCGATCCGCTCCAAGATCGATTTGCCGGTATCGACTTCAATGTTTCTGCGCTCCGGAATTTCGAGCTTTAATCCGGCGAATGTGTCTGCGAATGGCCGGGGAGGCCATGGGTGAAGCGGCCCACGCACTTTGAGCTGTTTGATATAAACACCCTCACGGGGTTTTTCCTTGCGCCACGTGTGCTTACTAAAACAATGGACCGAGACGCTTTCACCCGGATGCAAAAAACCGCGCACCGTATAAGACTTCACCTCCTTGTCGCCCAGAGAGATGACATCGATGAGCCGCTGAGGCTGCGGGCGATCGTCGGCGAAATAATATTTTCCCGCATGCACCTGAATGGTAACGTCTTCTTCAAAGTCGCCGACTTTGGCCGCGTCGAACGTCAGCTCGTACCACCCGGCAACTGGGGGCGCGAAATCGTCGTAGAAAAAAGAATAGCTATTTCCGTTGTTGCCACGCGTCCATGAAAATAGGATCCCCTTCTTAAAGGGCCGCGTGTAAATGTTGTAGGTATGATGGCTATCCCTGATCCTGCCAGTTTTCCAAGTGAATTCGGGCAAAATTCCTTGCTCAGGGAAGGCGAATTCCAACATCTGATCGGCGGCAGCAAAATAGGCCGTCAACTGCTGCGCTGTGAGCGGAATGCGCCGGTCCGTGTCGAAGCGATTCGTGCCCCGGTCATCCGCCATGGTTTCGGCAAGGTCCAACTCGATGCCAAGCAAGTCATTGACGCTTTGATTGAATTCAAAACGACTGAGCCGCCGGTAAGCATTCGGCTTGGGCTTGATTTGTCTTTCGGCCATCCAACGCAGTAGCTGAGCCCTCTCTTTTGCGCTGGGCTGATCCGCATCGCGGGGCGGCATCTTCTCGGTGATCAGGTATTCAAAGAGGAGCGTGGAATCCAACGTCTCTTTACCTAAAAATACCTCCAGATCGAGGCCGCCCTCCTGCATTCCCTCGGCGTGGCATTCAAAACAATACGTTTGAAATAATTTTGTCGCCGGTTCCTGCCCCGTCACCGGTGTGCCGAGAAACAGCAACAGGATGCACCCCGTCAGCCATGGGGCCGCCAGATCCATGCCCGGTTTTCGGCGGTGGCAATCTCTTGGCTCGGTTCCCATTCCTATCTCGCGTTATCGCTGTCTGTAGGAGTACGCCGAAACCAAAGTGGTAGAAGATCGGCTAGAAAGTGTTGCTTCACGACGGGCTCAAGACCCATGCCGCAGGAGTTGAATATATCAAAACGCCGACATCGCAGCATATTTCAAAACAGGTTCCTCTTCCTACGGAATCTCCGGCACATTCGGGACCGAGTAGCTAGGATCTGCACCCGCACTACTGCGCTTGAAGCCACTCCGGTTGGATTGGCATCTGCCACAGATCCTGCTTGCCGACCGTGCCCTCGCGATCGGAGCGAAAGAGCAATATTTTCCCGTTGGCCGAAACGCTGGGGTTGGCCTCGGCGTAGTCGGTGTTGGCCGTGACCCCCAGGTTCCGTGCCGGTCCCCACGGTGCGTCTTTCGACTCTCGATTGGTGACATACAAATCCGATCGACCGAAGCCCGGTCGCTTCGAATGAAAAAAGATCGTGAGTCCATCATCGGTAATCGCAGGCTTGGAATCGACAAACGGCGAATTCACATTCGGCCCAATATTCACCACCTTCATAAACGGACCGGAGGGATCGTCGCGGGTCGCGATATAAATATCCTTACTACCGATGCCGCCCGGACGATTCGAGCTGAAATACATTGTCTTTCCCTCGTCGGTGATCAGGGCCGCGGTGTCGACATAGCCCGTAATGATTTCTTTTCCAGGAACCAAGCGAACTTTGCCAAAAGGCGCATCGATCGAGGCACGCTTCACCATAAATAAATCGCGATGCTGCTGGATGCCATCGTCCGCTCCGTTGAACAGTCTCTCTGAGTGAAAAACAAGTGTCTTTCCATCGGCGGTGATCGACGGGCCAGAGTCCAAATGCGGACTATTGATCTTCGGACCCAGATTCTCGACCGTGGTCCACGGGCCATCGGGCGTTTCTCGGCGGGCACGATAAAGATCGCGATCTTGCGAACCTGCACGCTCGGAGGAGAAGAACATCTCCAAACCGCCTCTGGTCATCTCCGGGTTAAACTCACCCTCGGGCGAATTGACCGGCCTGCCCATGTTCGTCGCCGTCAGCTTGGAGGCGTCGGTCGGGAAGAGTATTTTTTTGGCGTCGACCTGCTCATTTTTGTTCAGACCGGGCGATTTTGAACATTGGAGTCCACACAGTGCGATGAGAAGAATGAGCATCCATCGGGTCAACAACGAATGGTAAATCGATTGTGGGCGGCATACACCCTGCGCCCCGTGAAGGTATTTTCCAATCGGATTTTCTCTCTTCCTTTGCTCTATTACTTGACCCACGAAATTTGAAAGTCCCCACCAACGCCACCGTGACGAGTCCACAGGTTACTCGGCAACTCTCCGTCCGTCTAGGGTTTTGTGCGGTCGAAACATTCGCTTTTAGCCCCCCATTCAGGCAATGGGTTGGAATCTGCTATTTTAAGTTCCACCGCAGCGGGCCCCTTCGCTACCACGTAAAACGACACGCTCCCATGCCCATCACTCGCCGAACACCCTGGAATGTATGTCTTCTATTTTTAATGTTTTTGTGTGCTACCACCTCAACCACCGTGGCCGCCCAGAGTCCGGGTCGGCAGACCAAACAGCAACTGGCCATCCCGCTGGAAACAGAAAATACGATCGAATACCTGCTGTATCTCCCAGCCGGCTACAATAAATCAAAAGAGGAATGGCCGCTGATCCTCTTTCTGCATGGGGCCGGAGAACGCGGTAACGATATTGATGCGGTCGCCAAACATGGACCGCCAAAACTTGCCTCGATGAAGGGGAAATCGCTACCGTTCATTATTATTTCTCCTCAATGCCCTGAAGGAAAGCGGTGGAGAGACCGGCAACAACTCACGCGACTCCTCGCCTTGCTCGATAACGTGGAACAAACTTATCGCGTCGATAAAAAACGGGTCTACCTGACTGGACTGAGTATGG
>CAUZBD010000137.1:0-6421 GCA_963577795.1 Planctomycetota bacterium
GGACTACATTCTCCGTGGACTTGCAAATGCCTCTTGAAGCATAGGTAGATGGTTCAGTTACTGAATGTCAACGACTATTCAGTTCTCGTTCGCCAACCGTAACGGTCAAGTCGACCATCTCACCATCGCGGTAAACCGTCATAGAAACCGGCTTTCCAACGGGAGTCATACTGACCTCATTCACAAGGTGATCATCACTTTCAATCCACGTCCCGTTGAAGCGTAAAATAACATCACCTGCCCGAACTCTTGCCCGTGAGGCCGCCGAATTTGCGGTAATTCCTGTGACTCTCGCACCGCGAGGGGTTTTAAGTCCCAGACGAACAGCCGCAGCATGCGTGAAGCGCGCGTCGAGGCTGACCCCCAAAAAACCGCGCACTACCGTTCCGTTTTCAATCAACTGGTCTACTATTTTCATAGCCATATTGATCGGGATTGCAAAGCCGATACCTTCATTGCGGCCCGATGTACTGGCAATCGCCGTATTGATGCCGACAACTTCACCACCTAAATTCACCAGCGGGCCACCACTATTACCAGGGTTAATCGAGGCATCGATTTGTAAAAAGTCCTGATAAGCTACTCCATCGGTTGCCAACTCGAGATCACGACGTCCCTTCGCACTGACAATGCCGAATGTCACCGAGTGACTCAAACCAAAAGGACTGCCAACCGCAAGAATATAATCGCCAATTTCCAAGTCTTGGCTATTTCCAATACGAGCGGGGACCAATCGATCTGCATCTATACCGAGTACCGCGATATCGGTACCGGCATCGAGCAAAATGTTTGTAGGCCGAATCTCTCTTCCATCCGAAAAGCGAATCTTCAGTTCACTGACATCGGCATACCGAACTAGATGGCGATTGGTCAAAACATAAAATTTATCGCCACGTTTGAAGATAACTCCCGAACCTGTTTCATCGGGTAGCCGATTCCGCCGGGAATTCCCGCTATTAATTTCAATATGCACTACCGTTGGGCGCACCACCTTCACAACCTTTTTCAGTAGGCTGATTTGGCTTTTTAGCGATGCTGTGTCTCGCGCAATGTCCCGATAGAGCCGCTCTCTTTGTTGCGCCGTGATAGACGGAGGACCAACTTGAGCAAATGCAACATTGGCTGTCGTCAAAAGTATTGCGAAGGCCAAAAGACGGAGGGTCTGCGAAACATAAAGTCCGCATCTTTGCTGGGGTGCTTCCTGCTCCACCGTTAAAAACATCCTGAAAGGCCTCCCTGAGAACTACGGGCAGAGCACCCAGATTCTGTTATGTGCGAACAGCTCTTTTGTACGTACCCGCAATGATCAAGAAAGTTTCGATAACAGAATCAGGATACATCTATTTCAATATCACTGATTGTTGCATCTGTATCGTTGTTGGAGTCAAGTACGCGACTCCAATCTGCATCACCAGCGCCTTCTAAACGACCCTCTTCTGCAAGACGCTGACATTCAATACAAGTGGTCGCGTAAGGCAATGCCTTGAGCCTTGCGAGTGGAATTTTTTTGTCGCAATGTTCACACAATCCGTAGGTGCCATCGCGCATCTGCTCGAGTGCTTTTTCAATACTACTCAATTCGCGACTCTCTACCTCCGCGAGTTGCGAATTGATTTCACCTTGAGCCGAATCGAGCGCTGCATCAATCACATCACCGCTACCCTGCTGCTGTAAATCAGAGAGCAGGCTTAAGTCACCAGCCAAAGCGCGGCGGAGCGCATCGCAACGGATGACTAAAACATCGCGAATCCGTAGAATTTCGTCTTTTCTCGCCATAGTATGCCTATCCTTCCTACTGCGAAAACAGCTTCGTCCGCGAAAAAAGCTCCGCGTCAGCCCCCCTATAGTACGCTGCAATCCCGTGGGAGTTTATCTATACCGCTTACAGTGCTAATTCCCGGCACCCCAAAAAAACCCTTAAGTCTTTATATGGAGAGATTTTATCTCACTCAAACTACTTCGATTTGCGGCCCTTCAAAGTTGGTCCCAGGGCCACCGGACACACTGTCTGCTGACACTCAAGTCCGATACTTACAGTGAGACACCATCTTTGCCTTGGAGTAATCGACACAATAGACACAGATATACACTCATTTTTTTCCACAGACGCATTTCTTGGAAGAAGAAGATTCGGACAGTACAACACGGTCCTGCGGCTGGAAAAGCCAGGGTTGATCTAGCCGCTGCCTGCAATGCCAGCCCTCGCGAAATTTAAGGGCCCCATTTAAAGGCTGTACGCTAGCCGAGCCATCAATAACCCTGGGTCGCCTTCACATCGGCAAAGTCACGCAGTCGGTACTCAATTCCAACAAGGTCCAAAATCCGGCAAAGCGAGCGAAGGGCAACCCCGAGACCATCTGGCCCACTGAATCCGCCAAATTGTCCCCCACCCTTCAGGTGTGGTTCCAAATCGATAAATACGCCGGGGATACCTCGTCGCTGCAGTTTTTTTGTTAGACGCGACAACACATCACAAAAATCTTTGAGAATTAATTCGTAGCCAGTTTGACCTTCATCGACGGGAACAAAGTGTCGCAACGCTTCCTCATCGACATGTTCAATTCTCTCGACCTTTCTGGGATGCCGGTAATCCTTTACATGAAACCAACCAATAGCATCTTTCATAGCCTTGTATTGTGCAAAAACACCCGCAGAGTCAAATCCCTGAGTGACTAGATTACCTCCGTCAAAAATCAGTACCAGAGCTGGGTGATTTACACGTCGATGAATCTCGGAAAGCAGTTCTCCATTCTGGCCCACCAAATTGGCTTCTACCTCGAGCCCAAGGGTTAAATCACTACGATGACAAGCCTCCGCAATCTGAGACAACTGGTCGACACATTGCGGGAGGTGATCTTCCAGGCAACTCCCCTTTGGATGATAAAACGAAAAGCCGCGAATAAGCTTTGTTTCGAACGCATGTGCCAAATCACAGGCTTTCGCAACATCTTTCTCTAAA
This sequence comes from Planctomycetota bacterium, assembly GCA_963577795.1. Classification (GTDB taxonomy): domain Bacteria; phylum Planctomycetota; class Planctomycetia; order Pirellulales; family UBA7805; genus UBA7805. Next base: position 2,960 of record CAUZBD010000137.1, read on the forward strand.
TATTTTTTAAACGGTATATAAGGATTCTTCGTTCCATCCTCGACATCTCTCAATTTCACTTTCCCGATTGGAGAACCGATCGAAGATACATTCATTCCATATTCGTCTTCCAAATGCCGAATCTTTGTGATCTCGGTCTTTGTTAATTTCATCACATTCTTGATACCGTTGCCGACATCAATAAAACGGATGCTGTAGTACTGAAGTCCTACCGCAGCAAAAGCGGAAAATTGCTCCACTGCCGTCTTGTGATTTGCTGCTTCATCAGCAAAGCCGCTCAAAATTACTTTAGGTTTCTCTATCATCGATCAATCTACGTTCCCATCAAGCGAAGGATACTGAACGGTTACTTTTGTCGTAATTCCACCACGGGCACTGAATGTCGCTTCACATTTAAGACGTTGTGGCTCAATAATTTCAACGAGGTCTTCCACGATGCTATTGGTTATGTCCTCGTAAAAGATCCCCTTGTCACGAAATTGCTGCAGATACAATTTTAGACTTTTTAGCTCTATACACCGCTCGGCCGGACAGTAAGTAAAAGTAAGGATACCAAAATCAGGCTGCCCCGTTTTGGGACAAAGAGAAGTAAATTCTGGACAGACGATTTCAATCAAGTAATCCCGCTGCGGAAAAGGATTCTCAAAAGTTTCCAGAATTTTTGTACTGACTTCGGACATCTATCGCGCACTCCCTTCAGAAAAGCATTTGGTCTGGGTTAGTTCTGGGGTATGTATTGTGGCATGCTGGAACATGGTGCAAAAGAGGGTCGTCCCGCATCTCCTGCCCGAATACAAAAAGACGATCCGCCCAACACTCCGAGCACACGATATGTTATTTTAGCGTTTTCGCTAAACGGTCTCGAGCACACGACCAATCTTATCGACTGCATTCTCCAAAGATCTCTTCGCCATTTGAAAATTCATATGGGTGGAAACCTCTGGCTGCAATTCTGAAAAAGAATCTTTGGCATTGCGTAAGCGGTGCCATTTACGACTCGCCTGCTGCAGGTAGCCATCAGCATTCCGCTGTTGCCAAAACTCCCCCAATGCATGCATATAATCATAGAGCATTCGTTGAATCTTCTGCAGATCCTCATCCTCTTCGGTTTCTTCGGCGTGCTTAAGAAAAGTACGTACCATCCAGACGTGGGTCAATAAATCATCGACCTTGTCCATTTTTTCAGACGGTGTCATCTTCTTCCTCTACTACTCTGGAATGAAATCGCATGAGACTTTTACAAAACGGTATTTTCTTTAAGTAGAAAAACTGTCTTGATGATTTTCATCGCGTGGCTCGTCAGGCGGGGGCACTGTACCCTCTTCGAACTTCCCAGCCTCGATGCTTTCGCCGGATAGAGGTTGATCCTGGAGTTCATTGGCCGGAGCGTTAACTGGCAATTCTTTCTTCGGCGGCGGCTCTTTCGTCGGTTTTAGATTTCTTTTCGATCCAGTTGCACTTTTTGGCGAAAAGACGAGTACGATCGCAGAACCGCCAATCACAAGAATGAGGCCTGCCCAGAAAAAAGGACTAATGGGACCGCTGTCCGTACGACGGAGGATTGCCCACAACGTGTTGACAACCGGTGCCCCCCCAAAAACCAGAGGCATCACATAAATAGGTCGTCCGCCCCAGTTAAACGCCATAATAATCCCGAGCGATCCAAAAACACCGGCCGCCCCCGCAGCAAGGCTCCAACACGTTCCATTCACACGAAACGCTCCCCAGCCACCATCCATTCCACCACTGAGCAACAGGGTGGGGACGACAATCGCAATCACAAAATAAGCCAAGCCCACGCAAAGCAACGGTCGCAGACGACTCCCGTCCATCTTCATCTGTCCTCGGTGCAAGAACGGACCATACGCCCCCCAGCAGACAACAGTTCCAGCGATAGCGGAAACCAACCAAATCCAATGCATGGCACGAGCCACCGTAGCGTGACTCGCTGGAGAAGGCTTGAAAATCAAAACCGTCACAGCGCCCAGAATGACCATCATTAACCCGGCAATGAAAATAGATCCAATCTCCCTCGTCAATTTATTCATTTTCGCAGTAATCAATGAATTGACGATCGGAGCCCCTCCAAAAACGATCGGCATCACGTAGACGGGATTACCACCACTTTCAAATGCCAGAATAATTCCCAGTGCGCCGAATGCGCCCGCGACTCCTGCCAATAAACTCCAACAGCCACCCCCCATCGTCCATCGTCCAGACTCACCACGGGTGCGAAGTAAACCTGCCGGCACTGCCACCGCAATAAAAAAGTAAGCAACACCAACAAAGAAAAAGGGCAACAGTCGCGTGTGATCCATATCTTGCTGACCACGATGGAGCACAGACCCGTAAATCCCCCAACTAAGAATGGTGAGAGCAATCGAGCCGATCACAAAAAGAAATCTCATAGCAACTCAACTCCGCGACACGTTTTTAACTATAAAAATTAGTGTATCAGAGGACAAATTGTGGACGAGGGGGTACCGCTCATTCCCCACGAAGTATCGCAATCGGCAACGCCTTGAGCATCCGCCGCACCGAAAATAGCCCAACGCACAGACCGATAACAAGCACGACTAATAAAAGTCCACCCGTCGCGAGCAAGGGAACCTTAGCTCCTTCATAAACGAGGTGTGGCAACAGTGCGACACACGCGGAAGCAATCCCTAATAAGAGTCCCATAGTCAAAAGAAACATGTTTTCGAGAATCAGCATGAGCGAAAGCCGGCGGTTACTAAAACCAAAGGCCTGCAGCAACGCAAATTCATGGCGACGACTAAAGATATTGCGGAGTTGTACGGCAAGAAGACCCACCGTGCCGAGAAGTAAACCGAGTCCCCCGAGACTCTGAAAGGCGGCCAAGTAGGTGTTTTGAACCCCGTAAAGCAAAGCCAAACGATCGGCTACTGATTCAACGTCGAAACCAAAATCGGCGAGCCGAACTTCGAGCATTGTGGGGATCTCCGGTAATACGTCGTGAGATGCGGCAATCAAAAAATATTGATAACCTTTTGTATCGGGATATAAACGTAGCAATTCTCCTTCAGCTAAAAGCATGGAACCTTGAAAAAAACTATTTTTCAAAAGACCCACAACCTGGAATGTGATCTTGTGATCTTGATCTGTAATTTCAAACTGTTCGTCCACGCCAGCATAAAGTCCCAATCCATATTGAGCGGTATTTTGATCGAGTACCACGGGGACAATCGGATATCCCGATTCATCGTCTCCTAGGTCGCTTTTTAAAACATCCCAGGATTTTTCGCCAAGATCCTTCGCATGAAATTCGCTTGGCATCTGACGCGGCACGCCAAGCATTTTTGGCTGTCTTGCCTGATAGAGATTTAAGCAACTTGCATCATCTCCTGCATGAACACGCAGAGAAACAATCGTTGTTTTTTCGAGTGGGACTTGCTGCGAATCGACTAAACCGAGTTCGTCTCGACCCGCAACTGTTCCTAA
>CAUZBD010000138.1:0-6380 GCA_963577795.1 Planctomycetota bacterium
TGCGGAGGTAATCGAGGCTTCGCTGAATGCCGTCGCGCGGGTCTTCAAGCGGTTCATATTCGATGAGGTAGACGCCGCTAAATGACATGCGCTCGAAAATCGGTCCATAGTCGAGATCATCGTCGCCAATCGCGCAGGCAACCCAGCCTGCTCCGCTCTTTCGCCAGTCTTTGAGGTGGCAGTAATTGATGCGCGAATCGAGCAAATCGAGTCGTAACAAGGAATCCCCCTCGGCGAGCGGTTTAAGATTGCCGGGATCGTAATTGAAGCCAACACGATCTGGTAAGCCTGCGAGGAGTTTGGCTAGAGCGTCGGGGTGTGTGGATGCCGTATGACTGTGGATGGCCGCACCTGTGCTATCAAACTCAATTGCTCCGTGTGTTTCAATGGCGATCTGCATCCCGAGTTGATCGCAGCGTGCATCGCAGCGGGCAAAGGCTTCGAGCATTCTGCCCCACGACTCGTCGCTCATCTGATCGAGCGGCGTGAAGCCTGCGAAAAGCCGAACATGCGTTGCCCCGCAGTGCGCAGCGGATTGAATTTGGGCTAAAACCTTTTCCACCATCTCTTGATGTTGATCCACATCTTTGAGCGTGAAATCATTCTCGATGCAGCAAAAGGGCGTTTCGATTCCATATTGTTTTCCCAGCGCGCAAAATTCGCTCATTTCCTCGGCTGAGGGCTCCTCGGCAAGTCGTCCTCGTTGTCCACCCCCGATGCCGAATTCCATCCAGTGGAAACCGAAGTCCCGACAGATTTCAAAATGCTGCACCATGGGCATCTCACGAAAACCCCATTCGCCACATCCAACTAACATGCTAGATCTCCTATTTGCTTTTTTAGGCCGAGAGCAGGAATCGGCACAGATTGCGTTATCGGTTCTCTAATTTATAGATATCCACTTTGCTTTCAAAGAACCGTGGCACAAAGAGCAGCCCGCGTGATCGATCAATTCCGATGTCAGCGGGTGCCGCACATTCGATAAGCGGCGTCACCGTTTTTTCATCCGGTGCAATCGAAACCACTTGATTTCCTTCCGAATCAGAAACAAGGAAAGTTCCATCGGCAAGCACTTCAATGCCATCGGGTGTCTTGAAGTGTTCGCTGAGCCCGAAAGCTCTTGGAGGCTTGACGCCATCCCGATCTAATTCGTAGATATCGCTCAGGCCCCAGCTAGCGCCATACATTTTATTCTTGTGAAAAGTGATTCCATTAATGCCCTTTGGCGCAGGAATTTCTTCGTGCTTGCCGTTTGAATGGATGCGGTAACACTTCCCAGCTGCCGAGTCGGTGACGTAGACAAATTGTCCATCACTTGCCATATCGTTTAGGGCAATCGCGCCGGGTACCTCCACAACGTGTGGAGCAAACTTTCCATTGAGCGAAAAGACGAGCACCCGATTAATATCGGTCACCCAAAGCGTGTCCCCCAATAGGCACATGCCCTTAGGACCACTGAAGCGAAACTTTTCGCTACTGCGTGCGAGATCCGTGGCCTGGATTTCTTTTTGAGCTGAGGGCTGGTTGTCTGATTTCCTCCGGCGTCCCTGGGGCGCGTCGGGAACTGAAAACTGCGAAATAAACCCATTGCCATCATCGGCCCAGAAACGTTCGTATCCCTCGCCTTCTGCTGCAGCAGCTACGTTGGAAACGTAGGCGCGTTTATTTTCAGCATCAACAACAACGCATTCGGGAATCTGGAATCCATCAACCTCAGCTATTTTCGTTGCATGCCAGGCAGCATGGACTGCCGGGTGAACTAAAAAAACAAGGAGCAACGAGGCAAGGGTACGAGACAACATGGGTAGGCACTCCTTTGGAGCGGGAAAGGGAAGGCGACGAGCGGACTAATATCTCAAGAGATGCCAGAGAATTCAATCGGGCATCCCCGCGTCATTTTGTCGTTCTTTATGGATTTTCTTCCGACTGCATCAAATTTTCAAGATCCAACCGCATGGTGTCCATTCCCTTTCGGGTCGTGCCCTCGTAAAAGCCACGGATCCGACCCTGCCGATCGACGAGCATCATTCTTGAACTATGCATAATAGGACTCGGTGCCTCCGGTGGTGCATCATCAACCGCAAGCTTGAAACCTTTCTTACAGAGATTCCAAATATCGTCCCGTGAACCGGTCAAAAAGTGCCATCCTTCGGGGTTGGCGTCCATCCGCTTGGCATAGTCTGCGAGAACCGGCGATGTGTCGAAATGGGGGTCGACTGTGATGCTCACAAGTTCCACTTGTTCACCACCGGGGATTTTTTTTAGTTGTTTCTGGAATTTGGCCAAATTTCTCGTTTGGATTGGACAGGTTGTGGGGCAGCGGGTAAAGACAAAATTAGCAATCCATGGTTTGTTTTGAAGTTGCTCGCTCCCAAACTTTTCGCCCGTTTGATCAACGAGTGCAAAGTCCGGCAATTGAACCAAAACCGGGAGTTCGCTTGCGTGGGGTGACTTTGCCTGAGCGGGCAGATCTTTCGACGTACTTTTTGGGCTGCAGCCACTAATGACAAATAGAAGTACGAAAAACTGGACGTTTCGAAATATTTGCAGAGATACCCGCTGTTTTTTTACAGGGACTTGCTGGAAAGCGTGATCCGGGACGATCCTGAGTGCCAGATTTTTGAACCGTTGCTGCATGGACTCGTTTAACTGCCTTTCGTGCCTTGGTTAAACGTCCACTTTGGTCGGCTGATCGTTTCGCCATACGATTCAAACATGACGTTAAAGCTGATGCTGATGCGGTCTACATTGCCTTGATTAGGTGGTACAAAATGCGGCAACCACGAGGGAAACATTACGAGCATTCCCGGTTTCACGGGAACCATGATCTCGCGTGCGTTCAAGTCGGTTTGTTCTGAAAACTGAGGGGCAATAATGTTGGTCTCGACGCGAGGGTCTCGGAAAACGATTGCATCACCACCGGCGGGAGCGGTGACATAATAGGTGCCACTCAGATAGTTATTCGGATGTGTATGGGCTGGATGCTGTGTTCCCGGTGGCCGGAGGTTGACCCACATTCCCGTGACCAGAAAGTCATTGGTGGGAATGCGCAGTTCTGAGAAAATCTCTTTGGTCGCTCCGCGGATGGTTTCTACCAACTCTGCAAAGTCGTCGTGCCCTTGTAAATCATTCGGGGATTGCCAGTGGGCCCCTGGAATGCCCGCTGGTTCTGCTTGTCGCATGTGTTCGATAGCCGTGTGCGCTTTCTGATTCACGCTATCGACCCGATCAGCATTTATATTGAATAGCCAAACGGAATATGGAAAGATATGGATTGTATCTTTATCGTCAAACATAGGCCGAATCCTCCAACAGACTTTCTCAAACGCATTCTAAGGACGCCCATCCAGATCGTCTAGGACGGAATGATTTCTAATGCGAGTCTATCGCTGTTTTTAGGGGTGCAAGTTCCTGCGCATAATTTTTCCAGCGACCGATGGACGACTGATAGATCGGTTCGCGGACTTGAATCCGGCTCGCGGTACGAACGACCGTTTGGTTCTCATAAAACGCGAGGCAACGTTCATCCCAGGAGAGGCCACAAAAATCGATAAGCTTTCGCGTTTCCACTTCCGGATTTTGTGCAAGCTTTTCGTAGTCGACCTCGTACATCGGAATGGGAAGAACCTTCCGCCAATGTTGCATCAGTTGATCATAAAGCCGATAAAAATATCCAATCTTCTCCAGATCCCAAGACCAATGTACGGCATGCAATCTCCTCACAAAGCAGGATAAGCCAATATCCATCGCATCTCGTCGACTGTGGATGACGCGTGCTTTAGGGAAGAGCGTATATAGAAAACCAAGATGAAAAAAGTTGTGCCACATCTTATCGATTACGCGTGAGAGTTCCTTCCAATGAGGTGTCACGGCATCGTGCTGCTGAAGGTACTCGAGATACTGTTGGGCTGTTTCATGAAGCGTTGCCGGATCAGCATCTTGCAGGCAAAAAGGAAAGGCTTTTTCGCTCGTTATTCGTCGGGGAAGAATTTTTGTCACAAGCCGCCCGACTTCTTCCAACTCACCTGCGGCCACAGCGTCGGGGTGACTAGAAATGATTTGTTCGATGAGCGTACTTCCGCTACGGGGCATGCCCACCACAAAAATAGGGATCTCTGAATCACTGCCCGTCGCTGGCAGGTTATCAAAATAGGCTTGATCGAAAAACTCAATGACTGCTTCTGTGAGGGTCTCACGTTCCTCTAGGTCCGATGAAATATTTTTCGCTTCATTAATTTGCCTTTGGATATGATTGGCGACCCCGTATGCCCGGAAAGCTTCCGCATAATTTCCACATGAATCAAAGTGGTTGCCGACAGCGAACAGCATCGCCGAAGCAGATTCTGGAGGCAGATCGCCACCGCTCACAAGCATTTGTATTTTATGAATCTGATCATCGGTAAAAAGAAATTTATTATTGAGTGCCAAATCGCTCAGATTGAAATAGGCCGGTGCATATTCCGGGTTGCTTTGCAGCGATTTTTCAAAATAGTCTGCCGCTTCAGAAAATTTTCCCTGATCGAGCAGCGTTGAACCAAGGTTGTTATGCGCAACGAAGTGCGAAGGGTCGATCGCGATTGCGCGACTGAAGTGGTGGGCTGCACTATCAAGGTCATTACGGGCAAGGTGAAAATTGCCAATATTTACATAAGTGTCAGACGAATCTGGCATCGTCCGTAGAATATTTTCATAGTGGGTGATCGCTTCCTCATCCTCGCCAATCGACTGGAGTGCGGCGGCAAGGTTGTTTTCGTAAAGCGGATGGTTGGGTGCTGTAGCGAGAGCTTCCCGAAAGCGCTCGATTGCCGCATCGTGTTTGCCAGTCGCTTGAAGCATCACACCAGAACCGTTTCTAAGACCAGCATCGTTCGGTGCAAGGGCAATGGCCTCCTCGTATTGGGCAACGGCCTCTTCGTGTTGTCCTAGATTACCAAGGACCTCGGCCAAATTCTGGTGAAAGAGGGGAATACTCGGTTGCAGGCGAACGGCTTCACGCAGATGTCGAGCGGCAGTGTCATAATCTTTCTTTGCCCGTAATGCGACGCCTAATTCGTTGTGCACATTTCCATCCTGGGGTGCGAGTTGAACGGCCCGCTCAAAGCAGGAAACTGCTTCTTCGAATTCGGCAGCACTCTGGTAAACAAAACCGAGGTTTCGGTGCAACGAAGGCTCGGTAGGATGCATTGCGACTGCTCGTCCAATCGATTCGATTGCCTCTGGAAAATTCTTTTGCTGGCTCTGGATCCAACCGAGCAAATTCCAGGCCTCGCTTTGCGATTTGTCGCCGGCTAAAATTTGTTGCAGTATTTCTCGCGCTTCATCCAAGCCACCTGCTTGGATTTTACGATGTGCTTCGGCCAGTAAATCAGATGGTGTGTTCATAGTCTGGAATGCTGTGTAGCGAGACAATCGAAACGCTTTCGGCTAGTATCCTACCTTATAATCGACGCTGATGGATTAGGCTCAATGAAGGAATAGCAAATCGCGAATTCTTTGGTGGGACAAGCACGCAAACTAGATTTTGTATGCGATTGTAAATAATTTTCCACGTCGAGTCGCGGTTTGTCGCGATAAAGGAGAATCTTTTCTGCACGAGGCTCTTCGGGGAAAGGTGGTGTGAGTTCGAGCATCAAAAAGAGTTCGACCCGCTTGATCCTTTTTTTGTTGCCGTGCTGCTCCTTCCAGAGTCGCTTAAGATAATCTACGTAGTAGGGACGATGGGCTGCTGCTGCGACCGTCGATTCCTTGAGGAAAAATAAGTAAGCGCCCCAATGTCCATTGGTATAACGGGCAGAAAGAAGCTCTGGTTTATCCCATGTGACAGCGCGCCCCTCTTCGATCAGATCGACCTGACGACCATCCTCTAGCGTGGCGACGGCGACCAACCAACCATCGATAATCGTTGGTTTTGGCGCGAAGAGATCAAAGCGTTGCTCCAACCCGAGTCCATAGCCGACAGACTTCCAGGTCGTACTAAACCAATCCATTTTTTTGCTTTTATTGACCTCAAAAATAACTTGCAGGTTGAAAAGAGCCACGTAGAGGATCAGTGCGGTAACAAACCCATTGGCTATCGGAGGCAGATCTGTTCCAGGCTTGCCAGCAGTGAGCCTGCCCTCTTGGTCAGGCATTATCGCCCTCGAGGAACCTTGGCCATATTTTTCTGCGAGCCAATCCCAAAAAGCGGCCGGTAAAAAAATCAACCAGCCAGCAATGCAAATCCAGGGGAACAGTCCCAAGTGCATGCAGAGCGCGATTCCCACGTGTAAGCCGATAAAAAGGCTAATAATGATGAGTCGGATGCGAGACGTGTAGAGGGGGAAAAATGCCAGCAGCGGCCCTAACCACTCGAGCCAGAGGGTACCGATAGTCATCCATTG
>CAUZBD010000139.1:0-6380 GCA_963577795.1 Planctomycetota bacterium
TTCTTCCGCGGCACTGGCGGTCCCCGACACGGGTTTGTTTTCCCTGGAGGAACTCGTCGTTCAGGCACAGCGGCTCTGTCGCGCTTCCGAATTGCCTGTGCTTGTCGATGCAGACACTGGTTTTGGCAAGGTGCCGGAATGTGTTGCGCAGTTGGAGGCCGCAGGTGTGGCAGCGATCCAGTTGGAGGACCAGACCTTTCCGAAGCGCTGCGGGCATCTGGAGGGCAAGCAGGTTGTGCCGGTTGAGGAGATGTGTGAAAAGATCGCCTCGGCTGCCGCTGCCCGTCGCGATGAGAATCTCGTGCTGATTGCACGAACCGATGCACGTGGTACCGACGGGATGGATGCAGCGATCGACCGAGCAACGCGGTACCTCGAGGCCGGTGCCGACTGGATTTTTCCCGAAGCGCTCAAGACACAGGATGAATTTGCACAGTTCGCTGCCTCCATCCAGTCGCCACTGATTGCGAACATGACGGAGTTTGGAGCCGGACCACTTTTGTCGCTTACGGAACTTGCAGACTTGGGATTTTCCGCCGTCCTCTATCCAGTAACGCTCCTGCGCGTTGCGATGAAGGCCATCGAAGCTGCCTTGGCGGTGATTCTTGATGCGGGCACCCAGGAAGAACTACTCGATTTAATGCAGACGCGGGAGCAACTTTATGAACTCCTCGATTACGATCCATCGGCGCCATCGACGTGAAGCGGCGGCGCGTAAACATTTCATTATTTTACCTAAAATCAAGCCAATGTTAATATTATCGAGGAGATTCTGATGAGCGAACCAGTTTACCATCCAGGTTTAGAGGGCGTTGTGGCGGGCGAAACTGCAATCAGCACGATTGCAGGTGGGACGGGCCTCGGTTACCGGGGATATGCGATTGAGGATCTCGCTCGGGAAGCTTCCTTCGAAGAGGTCGCTTATCTGATTCTGCATGGGGAACTGCCCGCGACCGATGCACTCAAAGACTTTTGCCGTCGACTGGCTGCCGCGGCTCCTCTTCAGAGCGAAGTGCTCCAGTTCATCCGTTCGGTTCCACGCAGTACCCCGATCATGGATTTTATGCGGACCGCCGCCAGCGCACTTGCACACTTCGATAGTGAGGCAGCCGATACGAGCAGCGAAGCACAGTTGCGGAAGGCGGAGAGACTGTTTGCACAATTGCCGACCGTGCTTGCCGCACAGCGAAGGATCCAGCAGGGCAAAGAGCCCGTGGCGCCGGATCCGCAGAAATCGTTTGCTGCGAACATGCTTTGGATGCTTCGCCGTGAGGAACCTTCCCCGCGACTGGAACAGGCGATGGACGTGTCGCTGACTTTGTATGCCGAACACGAGTTCAACGCTTCCACGTTTACGGCTCGGGTGATCACGTCAACACTTTCTGATCTGCATTCGTCGGTTGCCGGTGCCATTGGAGCACTCAAAGGGCCGCTGCATGGCGGTGCCAACGAACGCGTGATGGAAGTACTTCAGGAGGTGGGATCGGCCGAGAATGCAGAACCGTGGATTCGTCAGGCGCTGGCTGAAAAAAGAAGAATCATGGGATTTGGGCATCGCGTTTACAAGGAAGGAGACCCGCGGGCACGATTCCTTAAGCCGCTCTGCCAGGAATTGGCCGCCGAGACGGGGCATGAAGAGATGGAAAATATGGCCGAAGTGATCGAGCGGATTGTCGTTGAGGAAAAAGGCTTGCCGCCGAATCTCGACTGGCCCAGCGCCCGCCTCTACCACTACATGGGACTGGATGTTGCTGTGTACACGCCCCTTTTTGTGGTGAGTCGCGTGACCGGTTGGGCCGCCCACGTGATTGAGCAGATGGGCAATAACCGGCTGATCCGTCCCCGCTCCCGCTATATTGGCCCGGAACCCCGGGCGTGGGTTCCCTTGGCAGATCGCCAGTGCAGTACGTAGAGGTTTTATTCGCAGCGGTTAATCGTCGAGCGGATCGCTTGGCCAGTCGACGAGCGCGTCGTCCGTAGCCAGCCGGTCTTTTTCCTCCGTACTGCTTTCGTTCGGGAGGCTAAAGCCGGGGTATTCGTTCGGCAGGGCATACCAACCGTTGGGCCAGGTTTCACTTTCCCAGCGGTCGTTCGCTTCGTTGAACGGTGTGATACGGACCCAATCGATTTCGAGCGTCGCTTCGGCGAAATCTGGGTCACCCGCCCAGCCAACGCGGTCGACGTACTGGCCATCGAGTTGTTCCTTGTAACCGGACGCTGGAAACCAGATTCCGAGCCAGAACCGTGAAGCCTGTGACGGGATGTTGTCCTGTCCGAACAGGGCGCCTTCGTGCCGGTACACTTCCTCTCCATCGATGGTCCAGAGCACCCGTGGTAACTCACCGTCCCCGCCGCTATGCCAGTCGATGCCATAGGTGTGGAATTGTCCATCGTTGATGATTTCCACGCGGCCCGGATGGTGGGCGCCTTCGCCACCGAGTTTGCCGCCCCAGCTGTTGACGCGTGCATTGTCGAAGCTAATCGGATCATTCGAGTCACCGCTTTGCAGTGCGGTGGGAAATTCCCAATCGATTTCCGAGTTGCGGACCCGACTCGGTTCTTCCCAATATTCTTCCTCGCTAGGAAAGTGTTCCACGTAGTGGAATGTCCAGAACGCAGACGCTGCGCCACTTGCTTCGGGAATCCGGGCATGGACCTCATAGCTTCCCGAGGCATAGTAGTCGCGGGTGGCGATTCCTGCGCCCACACGGCTCGTGCGGTCGTTGTGACCGACCACGTCGCCCTCGTAGTCATCGCCGTGCGCGTGCAGTAGAAGTACCCCATCTTGGATTTCCACATTTTCCGGAACGAGTCCGCCGTTATCGCCACCCCATGCCTTGTCGACGACCAACCATGTTTCCGGATCGAGCCCGGCACCAAAATCATCGTAGAGGACCGCGGTGGTCGGCTCCTGTTCCGGTTGCGGCGTATCGAGCCATTCACCGCCCTCTGCGTGCAGCGAAACATTTTGCACCGTAAGGCTGCCGTCGGACCCTTTGTACTGCTCGAGAACGATCCGCACGTGGCGGTAGCTGCTGCCGGTGGTGAAGGAAATCTCGATATTTTCGTCGCCTCCAGCGGAGACCTGCACGGCAGCATCCAAATCGCCGCGATCGCGGACGGCAATCGTGGCACCGCTCCCCTCGGCGCGGGCCACCGCGGTCAGGGTGTAGGTGGTCTGGGGTGCGAGTGCAAAGGGAATATCCTGGACGACGCGCGCGGATTCTTCGTCCGTTGCAACCAGAGTGACTGTTGGATGACCGTCCGTGTTCTGCCACGTGGTGTGATCGCTGACCCACTGCTCGAGTCCTGCTGCAAAATCAGCATTCGCAATCATTTCCTCACCGGTAGCAACAAGCACCGGTAGTTGGGGTGGTTCGGCCCATTCGGTGCCTGCCGGTGGAGCGGGGAGTGGAAGGATCCCTTCGAGGATCCGCACATCGTCAAAATAGACTTCGCCGGTTTGGCCTTGATAGGCTTCCAAAAATAGTCGCACTTCGGTGCTTCCGGTCGCGGTATAGAAGATGAACTGTTTCTCCTGCCAAGCTTCGCCGTGGGTGGCATTCGTCTTAGGAAGTTGGGTGCCCTGATCGACTCCAAACGATGCCCACATATCTTCGCCCTCGGTGCGAACCTGAGCAGCAAACGTGTAGAGCGTCTCGGGCCGCAGGCCGCGAATAATCTGTTCGGCTCGGCTCGATGCGGTCGCACCGGGCAAGAGTTGGAGTGCCGTTTCTCCAGAGCTATTTACCACGAGAGCCGCGCTTCCGGTCGTTGTCCAGGCCGAGTGTAGCGAATCGGTAAATGCGCCACCCTGTACCCAATTGCCTGCCTCATCGGGGCCGGGTGCGGGTGGTTCAGCGGGCGGTTCGACCGGTGGTTCGACTGGTGGTTCGACCGGTGGCACACTGCCGGCCGGGAGGAGCTGAATCGCATCAAGCCCGACCAATCCGGTCTGCTGTTTGTACGCCTGGGCATAGACGGTGACAAACTGCGTCTCGGCAGCGGTGGTGAAGGAAACGGTGTACTGGCCCGAGACGTTATCGCCGGCGGTCACCTCCGACCACTTGCCGTCAAAACCTTTGACGCCCAGGTATCCATAGGCTCCCTCTTCGGAGAAGATCTGGCCGGTGAGTTGGTAGTCGGTGCCTCCTTCGACCGCGACCTCCTGGGAGATGCGGGCGGTGCCTTCGGTGGTCGGCTGCAGGATGGCCTGCCGGTTCCCGTCGACCTCGGCGACCGAGGCGGTGGCCGAGAGACTGCTTTCTTCGACCCAGCCGGTGAGATCCTCTGAAAATGCACCGTTCGTAATAGCATTCTCGGGCGGATCGGTAGGCGGATCTTCTGCAGGTGGCTCGGCAGGGGGCTCACTGACGGGAGGCTCAGTGGGTGGCTCGGCGGGTGGTTCAGCAGGGGGCACACTTTCGGCCGGGAGGAGCTGAATCGCATCAAGTCCGACCAATCCGGTCTGCTGTTTGTACGCCTGGGCATAGACGGTGACAAACTGCGTCTCGGCAGCGGTGGTGAAGGAAACGGTGTACTGGCCCGAGACGTTATCGCCGGCGGTCACCTCCGACCACTTGCCGTCAAAACCTTTGACGCCCAGGTACCCATAGGCTCCCTCTTCGGAGAAGATCTGGCCGGTGAGTTGGTAGTCGGTGCCTCCTTCGACCGCGACCTCCTGGGAGATGCGGGCGGTGCCTTCGGTGGTCGGCTGCAGGATGGCCTGCCGATTGCCGTCGACCTCGGCGACCGAGGCGGTGGCCGAGAGACTGCTTTCTTCGACCCAGCCGGCGAGATTTTCTGAAAAATCACCGTTGGCGACGGTGTCGGCAGCCAGCAGTTGGCGCGCTTCGAGTGACTCGATCTGTAGGGGGCGATTTGCGCGCGGCGGTTGCCCTCCAGGTCTACCTTTGAAAAACCAAAAACCCATTTCATATTCTCCAGCCGAAACCGCACCACGGTCGGTGCCTACCGCTCGCCCCGGAGTCCTATACGGGACGCCCAGAGACCGGGTTCGGAGGCATTTTAGGAGAGTATCGGGAAAGTACGGGCCAAACCGTTTCCCCTGGCGACGAAGAAAGCGTGGGACACCGTTTTTAGAAGTCGTACCAGAGGCCCAAGCCGAGTTGCCGCTCGCTGTTACGGAAGAATTCGTAACGGGGCGTCATGCCTTCAAGGTACTGAAAGCCGAACCGCAGCAGATTGCCGTAATTCTTGGCCCGCCATTGCCAGCCGCACTGGAAGACAAGATTTCCACCCCAGTCGAGTGCTTGGAGAATGTGTCCGTTGGCCGCCACAAATGGAGAACCGCGAAAACCGGTCGCACAGATCGAACTGTATTCGGCGCCGAATTGAAATTCCCACGGCTCGGCACCGCCATCGGAGTTAAAGGCCCATGATGCATCAATGTAGGTTCGCAGCGTTTCGGTCCACTGTAGCGAGTTGGCCCAGACAATGGAATTACGGACGTAATTAATACGCGTTGGACCGACCAGTGCAGGGTTGCTCAGGACATACTCATCGCCCAGATGCGAACTGACGTGGTAATAACCAAATTTGGTCTGATAGCGTCGCCAACCAAAACTCATCGGTAGGCCAAGTCGGTAATCGGAGGCAATCAGCGTGCTGCCGTCACTATCTACCCTGGGGAACACAGCTCCTTCGACATCAAATTGGAATCCTTGGGGATAGGCACCTTCTGGAGATCCGTAACGGATAATTCCGACGCGGGCACCGAGCGTACTGTCCCAGTACCAGTTGGTTCCTCCCGGCAGTCCCACCGGATCAAAGCCCTTGATGTTCAGTGCGGAAATCGCCAGGCGGGCCGTATGCAGGCTTGCCAGTTCGGGGCGATAGATGAGTTCGTCCGGAAGTAACTGCCAGGACCAAGGTGCATTGAGCGCCGCATCGCCCAGATAATCGTCTTGCATCGGCGCGAACGGATTGAAGTTATTGACTCCGCCCTGCTGCCACTGTTGCTCGGCCCCTCCCCACCAATTGAGACCACCTTGCCACCAGTGCGTATCTTCTCCGTATCCGCCACCCGACCAGGAGTGGGGCTGTTGATCGACCCATGTGTCAAGGTTAATCGGCTCAGGATAAATCCCCGGGGCATTTTCTATCACCGCAGATGGTTGTGCCTGAGCGATGGAATGCAGAGAGCTTGCCAAGAGTACAAGCCAGACCGAAAGCAATAAGCGAACCATGGACCAATTGTCTCGATAGACAGAGAAAGGAATTCCAAACCGCGACCCCCACTCTTTTAGGGCGGGGCACTCTAGCGGTTTGGATCGAGACTTCCTAGGGCGATTCGCTGCACTTTGAGGAAATGAAAAATGGCAATGCCAGCATGCTAGCCAGTACATTTTTTGCCTTTG
>CAUZBD010000140.1:0-6379 GCA_963577795.1 Planctomycetota bacterium
GGACTTGAACCCACAACCTGTTGATTACAAATCAACTGCTCTGCCAATTGAGCTACGCTAGCGCCCGACTCCCCAGGGAAACCTCTAAATATACCGATCATCCGATGCCTTGCAATGAGGGGGCGCTTGACGTAAGTCAGCGTTATCCCTGCCTTTGAGGTCCCTGCCTCACACGTCTATAATCCGGAAGTAAGCACGCTCACCAAGGCATTTGCATCCGCAGAGCACGGAAATTGCCCAAGAGGCTTAATTCCAGGGGTAGGTACGGAGGAACCCGGGCGATCTTCTGGGCCGCTTACCGCGGGTCAGGATGATCGCATAATCCGAAAGAGGCTCCTTCTCGGAAAAATCCCCTGGCTTGGGGTACCTAAGAAATCAATATGTGCATCAGCAGGCTGACTCATTGCCAACCAACTACCCCTCTACAGAGGGTCTATTTTATCTTCCTGTGCAGCAAGCCGCAGCTTATCCAGTGCTCGCGACTCGATTTGTCGCACCCGCTCCTTGGTCACACCGATGCTTTCACCCACCTGTTTGAGTGTGCAGGGTTCCTGGGAGTAATCGAGCCCGAACCGGTTGATGATAATATTTTGCTCCCTGTCGTCAAGCCGGTTGAGGATTTTACGGACAGCTGAGACGCGGCTTTCGTGCGCTAATTCTTCGCTTATCCGATCGGCCCTTTTTTCTTGCGTTGCCGCAAAAAGTTCATCGTGGCTGGTCCGAAAACGATCACGCTGTTTCATTTCATTGGGGATAGATCGTGCAAAGTTTTTCATGATCGCCCAACTGGCATAGGTACTAAATTTGAATCCTCTACCGTAATCAAATTTTTCAGCCGCGCGGATGAGGGAAATGTTCCCATCGCTTACGAGTTCGAAGAAATTTTCCTGCGGTCCTACGTGTCGTTTGGCAATGGATACTACAAGACGTAAATTGGCTCTTACAATCTGATTCTTCGTTGCGACTGCCAGTTCGTAGAGTTGTTCAATTTCCTCCATCAACTTCGCCTGAGGATGATTTGCATTAAGTTTATTGCGCAGGTGTTGCGCCCGGTACTTCGCATAATTGAGTTTGCGGAACAGATGTTGTTCTTGCTCGCGATTTAACAAGGGTACCTCGTAGAGGCTGGCGAGATAGCTGGGAAGATCGCTAGGGACTCGCGCCTTTTTAACCGCGGTCGCAGCTTCGGGTATCGGCCCTAAAACGGAGTCCCATTTTCTTATCTTTGAAAAACTCGGATGACTTACATGCTCGAGAGACAGGCTTTGAATGGAATGGTATCTTTCCGTCGCTACGATGCGGACGATCGTACTCGGGGATCGGGCAAACTGGTCTGCGAGTTGGTCGACAGATCTTCCCTGTTGGTAGAGGCAGAACACTTTTTGTCGCAGCTCTTCATGAAGCGGTGTTCCACTGCTGGGAAAAATAGCCGATTCCGGATGCGATGCATCATGCTGTTTAATGGTTCCTCGAATTGTGCCCGGGCTTCGCTCTAATTCTAGAGCCAATTGTTTTGCAATATCACGCATTCCGCAGCCCGTGAGCGAGAGACGACGTGCATCAGAGACAATGTGGTTTTTTTCTTGATCAGTCATCTGGCGAAAGCGACTGCTTCGTTCAATCTGCTTACGGTTTCCAGAGATGAAACGGTCAACAGAACTTTTGAGGAAACCAACGCGCTTGCGACCGTCAATAACAAATTTTCGCCCAATCAATCCCTGGCGTCGCCAACGGGAGATTGTCTTGGTTGAAACGTCAAACAGCTTGCTCAAGCTCTCCACCGTGTGAACTGGCTCTCCCGCAGCATCTGCCGGCATTGAGGCCGCATCGGTCAAGTCTTCGATAAGCTGCCTCAAATCGTGACAGACATCAGTCCCGCTCACGACCCCTTCGGTTTTGAGTGCAGCAACAACAGTCGCCTCGGGTACCGCATCCAGAATTTGTTGGAACAACGATTCGACGCGGTAGGCTCGTTGGGCGATCGTTTGAACGAGAACGCGCTCGGCCGCAGCAGCAAGATGGAACTGTTCGCTACGCGTAGTTTTTTTAATGAGATTTCCCAAAAACTCGGGAAAAAAGCAATTTTGGTACTGGACGTGCATGGTTGCCTCTTCTGCGATCTGCCCGATGAGGGGGCACACTCTGTGAGTGCCAGCAATCCCTAGCAACCTCTTCGGGGGTTCCATTGCACGGTAAGTCCATCCCGCGACCAACCGCTTACCTACTTACTCCTTCTCCTTCGAACGGCGACTCCTGCGTGTGATTGCCAATCGTCACGATTCAAGGACATCTCACGGAAAACGGTGCATTCTCTGTCCGGAAGGGCACCCATTCTCACGGAGAACACTCATTTTTACGCATCTAAGTCGCCTTTGGTCGCCAAAAAGTTCGACAAAACGCCAAAAAACTATGCGATTTTTGCCGAACAGAAAGGCGATGCTTTATTTAAACCCTTATTCTCAAATGAATTAGGAAGTAAAAATATCAAAAAAAAATATGGGCGGTCATCCACGTCCAACCCCTCCTGGGAGGAAGGTTTTTGACGGAGGGTAGAAGTTTGGACGCTTCACCAAAACCACGTGGAAACGGCTCAACTTCTCCCGATGAGTGGACGAAGCAAAACAAAGCACCCTTCCAAATAGCAGCTATCTATCCCGGTCCTTGCCCATGTCTTTTCTTATTCGCCAGGCGACACCAAGCGTTGCTTTGATCCTGCCGCTGGCCCTTTTTTTTCTACATGGACCGCCGGCAAGGGCTACTCCAGCAGACCCGTTGTATACGCTCAAGTTGCAGCGATCGTCTGACCGGGTGGCGGATGTCCATGTCGAGTACAAAGCGCACGGTCAGTTGAAAACACCTGGGGACGAAAAAGTTGAACTGTTAAAGATGGATGTTTCGGCTCAGCTCGCTTTTCAAGACAGATACCTTGAGGGAGCCTCCTTAGCCAATCCCGACCGAGCGCTCTGTGCAGGACGCTACTATCGTCAAATCGACATCAACTTGACCATTGGCGATCGAACGATGACACCCGCGTTTCGCGAAAATCGAAAACTCATCGGATTGTGTCGACAACAAAATGGTCAGCTCGAATATTTTTGTCCCGAGGGCCCGCTGACGCGCGAGGAACTGGACCTCATTCGCCTCCCCGGAGATCGGCAAGCCTTACCCATGTTGCTTCCAAAACAATCCGTTCGCATTGGGACGGTGTGGAAACCAGACCCCGCCGCTCTCGCTGCGTTGCTGGCCCTTGATGCAGTGGGAGACAGTGATGTGAAGAGTGAATTAAAAGGGGTCGAGCAGGGCTTTGCCCGCGTTGAATTAGAGGGTGTTGTTCATGGTGCACTGGCGGGAGTTGCCACAGAAATTACCCTCAAAGGCCGCTACTATTTCTACATTCGCGGCGGAGAGTTTGCCTCCCTGCAACTCGTGACCCGCGAGCGGCGAGATATCGGACATATCAATCCGGGTGTGGATGTAACAGCTCGCTTAAAAATGCGTCTGGAACCCCAGTCCGATGCGGGCCATCTTTCGGATCAAAAAATACTGCCACTCCGCCAAGCGTTGGATCCTCTGAATCGGAAACTCACGTACCAGTCTTCCGAGTTAGGGATTGCTTTTGACTATGACAGCGACTGGTATGCAACGGCAGAGGATCGGCAGGCGGTGGTCTTCCGCCAACTTTTTCGTGGAGATTTGATTGCACAATGCAATGTTTCAAGCTTGCCCCGCATAAAAAAAGGAAAGGCGTTAACGCTCACACAGTTCCAAAAAGATATCCGTGAGAATCTAAACAAAAATTTTGGTTCTTTTGTTGAGGCCAACGAAAAAACAAGCGAGCGGGGTTACTTGATTTACCGTGTCGAGGCTTTGGGAACCGCCTCTTCCATTCCGGTGCGCTGGATTTATTATTTATTGAGTGATACCACCGGTCGCCGAGTCGCGATCGTCTTTACGATGGAGCAAGATCAGAAGGATCGCTTCAAGGATGCCGATCTGGTTTGGGTTCGCAGCCTGGAATTTATTTCGCGTGATGAACAGCAAGATGCGGCGGCCAGGAAAACTGGCAAACGTGTCACGAAAGACCCCCCCCTTTTCTGAATGGATGTGCTTCCCAGCACGCGTGCGTTACGGGATGATGGGCGACCTGGGGCCGTCCTGGCGGTGCAGTTGGCCTTGCCGGACATGAAATTCGGTACTTGAATCACTCCCTGTTTTGCTTGCTAAAGTCAGCATTAATTCTCCGTTTCTCTGACCGATGCGGGAAGTTATACTGAGGACAGCCCCTTGATTTTTGAGGTTTGGTAGGGGGGAGCGAGTTGCGCACCTTCGAGGGACAGGATTGACATGGATGATTCTCGAATTGCTTTACGTATGAATGCAGGCACCTTTTTTGTCTACGGTGTTTGTGTCTGTCTAGCTGCTTTCCTGCTCGTTAAAAACGGTTCAGCTCAAGAGCAGAAAATTCGTAAGCTTGCGCCAGGAGTAGAAACCTATGTCCCCCTCAAACGCGCCGAAAATGAGACGTATGCCGAGCATGATGTCGTTGAGGTGATTGTGGGGCATCCAGACCGAGAATGGGTCCCGGAAGAATTTGAATCTTCGGGGACTTTGTACACCAAAGCCGAAAAGATTTTGTTTCATCGTGGTGTCTGGCAGTTCCAGTTCGTCCACAAACCGCTGCGACTGATCGAAGTCGATATTCCTCAACCAAATGGTAAGATGCGCCGCAAGAAAATTTGGTATCTGATGTATCGCGTTATCAATCCCGGTCAGCATCTCACACCGGTACGGGGCGAGGACAAGACGCTACCGTCGGGGGAACTTCTCCATAAGGGCCAGTACGAAACGATTGAACCGGTGGATACCCACAATGAAATGATGTCAACGATTGGACCACATCGCTTTGTCCCGACATTTTTACTGAGAACGTTTGACAATGCTGATCTGGAAATCGATGCAACGACCGTGCAGTACATGGATCAGGTTATCCCGGCTGCCCGGGAAAAAATTTATCAGCGGGAACGCCCACCCTGCACGTCTGAAGCGTTTTACGACTCTTCTCAAATCAGTGCCGAGCCGATTCCAGTCAGCACAGAACGCGATGAGATCAGTCGCTGGGGTGTTGCAACGTGGAGTGATATTGATCCTGAAATTGACTATCTGACGATTCAGATCATGGGTTTGACCAACGCTTATCGGTGGATCGATCCGGCGGGAGCTTTTCAGCAAGGTGATGATCCGGCAACGGGCCGTACGTATGAATACAAGACACTTCAGCTCAACTTTCACCGTCCTGGCGATGCCCTTGATGAGCGGGAGGATGAAATTCGACTCGGGGTCGAAGGACATCCGAAGTACGAATGGCTTTATCGTCCTACACCGAATGCCTTCGAACCGGTACATCCTCGTTTTTAGCCTAACCGGCCAACCCATGCCGGATACAAAGCATACGGGTTCAGGTTGTGGATTCTGATCAATTCCTTTGCGTGAGCACAACGCTCGACTCCCAAGTTGCTGCCAGTGCAATGGCTAAAAACCTTGTTGATCTTGGGCAAGCAGCATGCGTTCAAGTTGTTGGACCGATCGAAAGCGTTTACCGCTGGCAGGGCAAGGTTGAGCGAGCCGACGAATGGCTTTGCATCGCCAAAACAGATCGAGCGCATTTCGACGCGCTCAAGGAGGTTATTTTAAAGCATCATCCATACAAAGAGCCGGAGATCATCGCTACAGAAATTGTCGCCGGGAGCGAAAGTTATCTTGCATGGCTCAGTGCGCAACTCGCCTAAGCCGTCTTAGATTTGTCCGGTTGGCCAGTTGCCGGTGATAGCCAAAGTCATCCCCGGATCCTGAATATTCACAAAAAGGGTTGTGCCATCTGCCGAAAATGTGCTGCCCGTGAGTTCTGAATGGTTCAGCGCGTTTCGCGCCAAACGATAGAATCCGCCTTCCGGTGTGATGCCGATCAAATGATCACGCTCTTCACTATCTTCACAGACAATCAAATCGCCCCACGGCGCGACAATGAGATTATCAGCGTTTTGGAGGATGCGGTTATGGTTAGGTTCGAAAAGCAGTTCGAGTTCACCGGGGGATTGAGCTTCCGCTGTGCGGCCTTCGGCTGCGCTAGGACGATAGCGCCAAATTTGTCCAAATTGTTTTTCCCCTCCATTGGTACAAGCCCAGTAAAGCATGCCCCTGTCGCACCAGATTCCTTCGGCCCGGGCAAATTGTGCCGCACCTTTTTCCGTATGCCCCTGATACCGCAGGTCATCCTCGGGTGACGCTACGTTTTCAATGGCTGCCCATTTGGTTGCATATTTTTGTCCAACGGCGACCCTTGGCCCCCGATCATCCGACCAATTTTGCAAACAGGCTCCCA
>CAUZBD010000141.1:0-6376 GCA_963577795.1 Planctomycetota bacterium
TTAACCATTTGATTGATGATGAGCAGGAGAAGCTCGATAAGATCGCAGAGAGCCTCCAGGCCAGGCGCGATATTAGTCCGCAGCAGATGCAGGAAGAAATGGCGATTGCGCATCGCAATGGGACATCTCGCATTGAGGCCCGTAAAGCGCAACTGGATCGTGAAGAGCAGGCTGAATACCGTCGCATTGAGAATGAAATGGCGGCTGATATTCACCGCGTTCAAGATCGATATAAATTGATGGCGGTCTTGCTCCCCCCGATTCCACCGCTTTTGATTGCGCTTTGCGTATTCTTTGTTCGTCGCGCGCGGGAAAAGGAGTCGGCCTCCTCTTCGCGGCAGCGTTAGCTGAAAGTTGCTAAGAATCGTTGTTTTAGATGCTTTGTTTTAGATGCTATTGAGGAAGAAATAAAAGATGAGCGAAAAGAGTAAAACCATCCTATTTTTGTGTATTGCTTTTGTGAGCACCATTTTTGCCTTTGTGGTGAGTCGAGAAGCGCCTGAGAAAACGGCCGCCGATCAGATCGGTCAGTCGTTGGTTGCCATCGAGAATCCGCTTGAGGTTGCTCGCTTGCGGATTGTTGATTTTGATGCGGGTGAGGGCGAATTGAAGCCTTTCGAGGTGGCCAAAGTAGAGGGGAGATTTTCAATTCCCTCGCACGAAAACCATCCAGCCGATCAGAGCGATCATCTCGTCGATGCAGTCACCGGTGTCAATCACGCAGAAATTCTCTCGAGCGTTACGGATCAAGCGGGCAACCACGGTGACTTCGGCGTTTTAGACCCTACGGCGAGTGAACTTGGTCGAGGTGCAAAAGGTGTTGGAAAGAGAGTCACTTTTTATTCTGAAAAGGGTGAACCCCTTGCCGATTTTATTATTGGTAAAAAAGTTACTGGCAGCGAAAATCAGTATTACGCACGACAAGCGAGTAATGATCAGGTTTATACCGTGGCCCTTGATCCGGAAAGCCTTTCGACCCGGTTTGAGGATTGGATTGAACGAGACGTACTCCAATTCGATCCACTGGAACTAAAAGATGTTGCCATAAGTGATTATACGGTTTTGACACAGCAGCAACCTGTTCTTGGAGCAGAGGGTCTGGGTGTTGTTACGGTTGTGGAAGGGCTTGAGATGGAGGCTGAAATCGTACTTGAGTATGATCAGGCGGACCTTGAGTGGAAATTAGAAAAATTGATCGCTTTTGAAAAGGGACAGCCTCGGGAAGAAAAAATGACGGCTGATCAGCAGTTAAACAAGCAGAGACTTGAGGAGATGAAAGCCGCCCTTGATGATTTAAGAGTGGTCAATGTACACCGCAAACCGGCCGGATTTGGAAATAGCCTGGCGAACTTTATTCAATCGAGTCCTGGAGCGATCGAGAGTTTAGAGCAACACGGTTTCTTTTTTCGCCAGGTCGAGGGAGCAGGGGGCACGGTGCAGAATGTGTTGCTTTCCAACCATGGAGAAATCAATATCGGGATGTCCGATGGACTCAAATATGTCCTCCGGTTTGGCAGCGTGGCTGGTCGAGAGAGGGCGAACCCTTCAAGCGAACAGAAAAGTGATGAAGAAGAGGAGGCAGCGGGAGCAGCAGTTTCGAAGGCGGAGGAAGAGTCAACGGCAGGCCGTGCCCTGCGAAACCTCATGGTGATTACGCAATTTGATGAAAGCCTGCTTACGGCTCCTGAGTATGCAGAGCTGCCACCGGAACAACCACCACCGGAGAAATCACCTGACGACGCAGCAGAAACTGCGACAGAGGCAGCGGAGGCACAACAGGGCGCAGAGGGTGACGGTCCGGTTGAAGAAAAAATAGCCGAAGAAACAGAGCAGCAGTCCGACGATGAAGAGCAATGGCGGCAGAAGCGTGAGGCGGTCTTGGCGGAGAATGCCCGGAAGAAAAAAGTATACGAGGATCAAATCGACGCGGGGAAAGAGCGGTCTGCTGAATTGAATCGCCGATTTGCCGATTGGTATTATGTGATTTCAGATGCGACCTATCAAAAAATTCATCTGACGATGAAGGATTTGGTCGAGCAAACGCCTCCGGCTGAAAGTCCAGAGGGCGGGCCCGGCTTACCTCAAGCGGGACAAGATCCGCTGGATCAACTTCGTAACATTGTTCCGCCGAGAGGCAATTGAGAGGCCATTGAAAAAGGCAACGACCGCTTGTCAGCTGACGAGGCGACCGAGTTCGAGCAACAGTGTGATTTGGAAGATGCCCGTGTCGTGCCCATCGCTGAAACCGATGCTGTAGGCATAATTTCCGACGGGATTCATCGACTCAATTCGCAAAGGCGCTGCTTCTTCTTCCGTAAGGATCGGTAGCAGGGCCGGTTCGGCCGGGTGACGCTGGATTTCCCGACAAGACGCACAGGGGCAATGATCCCGGAGTTCTTGAAACCCATACTGGCGAACACTGCCATCATTCCACGAAATCTGTAGGTTCGTCTTATCGAGCAAAGATAATTCAACAGGTCTTAACTGCATTAATTCTCTTTCGGTCGAAGGTCGACAAAACGTTTTGCTTTGCCTTCAAAACGGGGAAGCGTTTTTTCAGGTACAGGCTTTACATCAATGCGTAACCCCATTTTTACTTGCAATTGTTCACCGATTTGAATGGCTCGATTTGCATCGGCTTCAATCTCCACCGCAAGCTCATCCATCGCGCCTGTGCGGTTGGCGGTCAGACGAAATTCGCGAACGTCAGGAAAGTCGCGGATGATTTGCTCGACCGCACTCGGTAAAACGTTCACGCCACGCACGATCAGCATCTGGTCGGCTCTCCCCAAAATACCGTCCGCTAAGTAAATGAACTGAGTCCCCTCTTGCCGCTGCGGCTTGCAATATCGAACCAGATCACCTGTGCGATACCGCAGCAGCGGATGACCGGCGCGGCCGAGTGATGTGATTACCAGTTCTCCTATCTGGTCTTCCCCGACCGATTCGGTTGATTCCGGATCGATAAATTCAGCAATAAATTCTCCCTCATTGACGTAAAGGCCACACGCACTCAATTTCCCAAACCCCCAGGGCCCGATTTCAGTGGCTCCCGCGTGGTCCAACACTTGTGCGTCCCATCGCGTTTCAATCTGGTGTCGTACAGACGCAAGGGAACCGCCCGGTTCCCCAGCCACCACAATCGTCCTGACAGTCGAGCGACGAAGGTCTTGACCGTGTTCTTCGGCGACTTCGGCCAGTCGTAGAGCATAGCTCGGGGTACAGAAGAGACACGTCGCGGCGGCTGTCGCAATGCGTTCCAGTCGGGCAAGCGATGAGAGGCCTCCGCCCGGGATGGCCAAGCAGCCCCGATCGGTAAGCGCATCGAAAGCAGACCAGAAGCCAATAAACGGACCGAAAGAAAAAGCGAGCAGACATCGATCACTGGATGTGATTTGGGCCGCATCTAAAACATATTGCCATGCATCGGTCCACCACTGCCAATCCTCTGGCGTATCGAGGAGGATCAGCGGTTGCCCTTGTGTCCCTGAAGTCTGGTGAAAACGCGTATACTTTTCTGGTGCAAAAGTGCGATGTACGGCCCAACCGTGCGGATCGTCTCCGCCTAATTCCTCTTTGGTCGTAAAGGGGATTTTGGTGAAATCAGAGATTTGCTCAATCGGTACCGTCAGGCCAGATAACTTTTTGGCATAAAACTGGTTTAGTGGTAACACATTCCGCAGTAACTGATTGAGACGCTCAAATTGATAAACTTCGAGCGATGGCCGATCAAGGGAGCGTATTTTTTCGCGATCGGCGGCAGGTTTCATAAGCAGTATCGTAGCCGATGCGGCCTGCTTCGTGAATCGCCTGCGACTGCGGATTTCACGATTTCCGAATCTTCGCAGATTGGCTCATCAAGATGCCTGGCCGTAATCTTTTCAGATATTTAACGATCGACCCTTCGAGAAACTGTTGCCGGAGATTGCTGATTAAGAAAAGCAAATAGGCTGGCGATATCTTCAAGTGAAAGCTCATTGAGAAGGCCGGTAGGCATGGTCGATTTTCTATTGGGTACAATTTCGTCAATGTCCTCAGCAGCAACAAATATTTCATTGCCTTCCGGATCGAGAACGACGATGCTGCCGTCTATTTTTTTCTTCACGACTCCGTTAAAGGTACGACCACTTGCGGTTGCTACGGTTTTCGTGGTGTATTGGTCAGAAATAAAGTGCGAGGGATAAAGAATGGACTGTAGTAATTCTTTTTTCTGGAATCGTTTTCCCACACTACTCAGGTCAGGGCCGCCACCTCCACCGATTTCACCCAAGCGGTGACATTTGATGCAGTCGGCTTTGGCATAAATGATTCTTCCCTGTTCCGGACTTGCAACCAACGCATCATCGCTATCGAGATACTGTTCGAGTTCATCGAATGTATAACGGTCGAGCGCTGATTCCTCAGGGAGTACAGGATCGGGCAGTTCGGGATAGTTGGCGCGAAACCAATTCTGCCAAGCGGCAATTTTTTCATTCTCGTTGGCCGCATCTTGAGCAGGATTTTCTCCCGTCCATTTTTCGAGCAATGCAGTGGCAAGCCGACGACCAACATCCTGATTCTGACTGAGGCCTTGTAAAATCACTTGTCGAAATGCTTGTGCATCGTCACAAGCTTGCGAGGATGCTTGCATTTTTGCCATGACCGCAACGGCGTAGCCGTCCTCGAGAATGGTTAGAGCGCGAATAAGCAGGGGCCAATTGGCTCCTTCAGTTTGTTGCGCAAGAGCAACGGCCAGGATGTCGCGTCGTTCCGGCTCATTCTCAAATAACTCTCGAAGGTAGGCCATTTCCTGATCTCTGCCACTGCGGGCAAGTACGGCTGCAATTCCGATCCGCAAACGAGAGACAGCCTCTCCTGCTTGGGTTCCAAGTGTTCGGTCCAATCGGATCAACTTACCGAGGAGGGCGTCGTCGGGATGTTTGGGGAGATAAGCAACTGCTCCTAATGCAGCGCCCGGCCACTCAAAGCCACGATCGAGTACCAATTGCTGCTGCTTGGTATCCATCTGGGAAACGAATCTGCGGGCAGCTTCGTCTAGATAGCGCGTGTGGGATTCACTCGTAGAATCCTTCTGGAGTCCGGCAATCAATTGAAGAATTTCAAACTGCTCTGCGGGCGACCAACTTTTGGCAAAGAAAGGGGCGTGCGTCATCAAGTGCGTTTTGTCTTCCAAAGAAAGGTCGCTCTTTAAATAGTCGAGATATCGGGTCGCAACCAACGACGATTCGAGATAGGCCAGCACGCGAACAAGTTCGCGATTAATAATTGTATTGCCTGAGGGAAATTCACTGGCAATCTGTTTGGCGGCATCAGGCACATCTTGGTTCTTTATTTCTCCCTGCATGAGTGCAAGTTGCATGACGCGGAGAAGGTCCAAAAATTCTCGATCTGCGACAAATGATTTCATCCACCGATTGGCAGCTTGGAAAATTTCAAGACAGATTTCCTTTGATGGTCCGGTGCCTAACAGCGCAGCACCGCCAAGCAGAAAAACGCGCTGCTGTTCGGTTTCCAGAATGAGATTCTTCCATGTATCGACTGGTAGGTTTTGTAGTGTTTTGCTTGCTGCCCAGGCGAGGTGCCGATCTCCGTGCCCCAGCAAACTTACGAGCCTCTCAGTCGGTAACGTCTCAGTACCAATCCGAGCAAGTGATTCACAGGCGATCCGTTTGACGACAATATTCGGGTCATCAAGCAATTCGGCGAGGCGTTCGATGCTGGCAGAATCGGGGTGGAGTCCGAGGAAATAAGCACTTTTTATACGAATTCTACGATCGCGATCTCGGGAAAGCTGGACGAGGAGTTCGACGGTGGGTTGCGGTCCGTACAACTGGAGCAAGCCGATTGCCCGTACACGTTTGACGGCGTCGACTTTGGAATCAAGCACAATCCCAAGCAACTGCTTTTCCCATTGTTCGCCCAGTTCTTCTTTAACTAGGGCGATCTGCTGGCGAGCCCAGGCGGTTTGAAGTTGCGGTTGTCGCAGGGCAATTTCAATGCCGGTACCAAGATCTTGGATTTCCGGAGGAACGCGACCGATCCAACCGACGCGATAGACCCCGCCTTCCGTACCTCGTCCACCCGTGCAGAAATAAAGCATTCCATCGGGCCCGACTTCCATATCGGTCACGTTGAGCGGATTCCCCTCGAGAAAGACGTGAACTTCACCCCCATACGATGCGCCCTGCCGCTTTAAACGAACATCCAAAATTCTTCCTTGAGCCCAGTCTCCAACGAACAAGGCGCCGTGGTAACGAACAGGAAACATAAAGTGGTCGTAGACCGTCATCCCGGTAGGAGACCCATTTCCGGTTTCAGCAAAAGCGGGCAGACTATCAATGAAATAATCAGGCCACTTGGCCCAACCGCTCCGCCA
>CAUZBD010000142.1:0-6353 GCA_963577795.1 Planctomycetota bacterium
CACTATAATACGATAATACGATTTCCGGCCTTGTTACGTTCCTTGTAATTAACAGCAACACCATGAGTACGTGGATTGAACCGCAGTATTTTCCGTCCCCTTCCTCTGCAGACGCTGAAGGGATTATCTCCATCGGAGGTGATTTGTCAGTCGATTGGCTGATTGATGCGTATTGTCACGGAATTTTTCCTTGGCCTTTGATGGTCGAGCACATGGACGATGAACTTTTAGTCTGGTGGTCTCCAGATCCCAGGGCCATCGTTGATTGGAATGCGTACCGAATTCCACGACGCCTACAAAGAAAAATGCGCAATAGCAACTGGACGGTGACCTCTGACCGACACTTTGTTGACGTGATGCGAGGCTGTAGTCGAGGGAATCATCGAACAGACAATACCTGGATCAATGCAGAAATCATTGAGGCTTACCAAGCGCTTCATGCTGTGGGGTACGCGCATAGCATTGAGGTCATGGCGGGTAGTGAATTAATAGGGGGAATCTATGGAGTAGCGATCGGGGGAATGTTTGCCGCAGAATCGATGTTTTATAGAAAGCCCGACGCCTCGAAGATTGCCCTGACGGTGTTATTAAGGCACTTGAAATCGCAAGGATTTAGTCTGTTTGACATTCAGCAGATGACGCCCCACATGCAAGCCCGCGGCGCGGTGGATATCGCGAGAGAAGAATTTCTAACAAAGCTCAGGTATGCTATTTCCCAATCGGTGAGTTTTGGTTGTCTGGATGTTTCACTGCCGGAGGCTCCCGAATCAATCAATGAAATTGTGTAATGCTTGTGAGTAGGGTCGAACGCCCCACAGGTTATCGAATCTTCGCAGCAGCGGTCCTCAAGCCAAATCCTCGGGCCAAAGTGTAGGGCTTACCACCATCCAAGAATCCTCCAGTAGGCCCCGCCAATTCCAAGCCAAATAACCAAATGAAAGAGTGAGACGATAAATCCAGTGCGAAACCATTGGACCGGAGAGATGTGTCCTTGATTGAAATATATGATCAGTGGGCCGGTGGAATAATTCGTGAGGCAACCACAGAGGCTGGAAAGATAGGCAATCAGCGGGACCATCAGCTCGCCCGGCGTACCCGCTTGTTGGGCAACTAAGAGAAAGGCGCCCGCAAAAGCGATGATGTGGCCGGTGAGCATGGAAAAACCATACATGGAATAAAAATAGATAATCGCGAGGAGGACTCCGGCAAGTAGTGGGTGGAAATGTGTGAATTCCGTCTTGGCCATATTGGAGAAGTATTGAACGACACCATGCTCTTTGAGGGCCGTTGCCATTGTCAAAAGGCCCCCGAGCCATACGAGCGTGTCCCAGGCTTCGGCCTGCCCCGCCATTGCGATCCAGTTATCGATACGAAATACCAAAATAGCGACGAGTCCGCCCATGCAAACGAGTGTGGTAGGCAGTTTGTGCCATGGACTTGTTATCCAGAGGAGGATCATAGCAGCAAATATGAAGATCAGTATGATTTCATCGCGCCGGATTGAACCCAATTGTGCGAGGTTGTCTTTCGCGTGGTGGTGTGCAGCATGAATGTCCTGTTCTCGATTTGGAAAAAGTAGACCCAGAAAGAGTGGCAGAAGTAGTAACCCGCACAATCCCGGCACAATGCCGCCGACGAACCACCGCGTCCATGTGAACGGTAGGTTGTAAATCTCCTCTGATAATTGCGCTACGATGGGGTTGGCAGCCATCGCCGTCAAAAACATTGCCGACGTAATGAGGTTTGCATGGGCGGCCGTTGCGATTAGGTAACGACTGGTGCTGCTCGACGTCGCGTTTGTCTGTTTAGTGAGTGTTTCGTTAATTCCACGAATGACCGGTGCTAGGATTCCTCCGCCGCGTGCGGTATTGGAGGGAATAAAAGGCGCCAGCAGCAGTTCAGCAACACAGGCTGCATATCCGAGTCCCGTAGAGGATCTACCAAAAAATGCGAAACACAGCAGTGCGAGTCGCGTGCCGAGTTGTGTGCGAATGATCGTTCCGGAAATGAGAATGGCTGAAACCACAAGCCATGTTGTGGAATTGGCAAATCCTGAAAAAGCAGTATTCAGGCTGATATACGAAGCATCGGAAAGTGTGTCTGCAAAAACCAGTGCTGAAAGGGATATCAACACGAGTGGTGCCATTGGAAGAGGTCGGAGAATGAAACCAATGATCGTTGCCATAAAAACGACAAAAATACGCCAGCCGGAAAGTGACAATCCGGTCGGCGGGGCAATGGTCCATAAAAGTGAGGCAAAACCAATGCAGAGTGCGAGACGTGTCCTGTCGGATTTCGATATTCGCAGTAAATAATCGTACGCGGGCGTGTTGGTGGCCATGTGCGTGAGTTAACGTGTGGTGGTTGTCATAGTAACGCGATCTGCTCGACCGGTGACGGCTACTCTTGGAGATGTTTGCTTGATTCTTTAAGCTAGGAGTCGGAAAGATGCCTGTGTAGTGTCCTCCCTAGCTACTAGGCGGACTTCATTTTAATGTGTCGTTCATTTAATTAACTTAGGTCACACATGAGTAAAGAGGGTCAAAGTCGCAGCGTTCTATCGTGGCAGAACTGCTGGATATTGGCAGTCAGCTACCCGATGATGATCGCGTTTTTCTTTTTTGGTAAGACGTGGGACATCGGGAGTCTGGGCCTTTATGCGATCACCACTGTTTTTACTGTCGTCTTTCTCGTGATGCTCATGTCGTCCTTTGCCGTGGTCCGGCATGCCGAAAGACTGGCGCATTATCTTGGAGAACCGTATGGAACATTGATATTAACACTCTCTGTCGTTGGCATTGAAGTGGCTGTCATATCAAGTGTGATGGTGCACGGTACGAATAATCCTACCTTAGCGCGAGACACCATTTTTGCTGTAGTGATGATCGTACTGAATGGCGTGGTAGGATTAAGCCTTTTGGTGGGGGGGATAAGGCACTTTGAACAATCCTATAACCTTCGCGGCGCAAACGCATATTTGGGCGTATTGATCCCACTCTCTCTGCTCGGCCTTGTACTGCCGCGGATTACCGACTCCTCGGCAGGCGGTCAGGTGTCCTTGATGCTGACGGTCTATTTGATAATCTCAACAACGTTGCTTTACGTCGTTTTCCTAGGCATCCAAACCACGCGGCATCGCGATCTATTTCGTGGCAGAGACTACGTGCAAGCAGAAAAAAAAGGGCTTGTCCCTGGTACGGTGATTTGTTGCATTTGGTATGGGATTCTCTTGTTGGTAACGATGATCCCAATCGTCACGCTGGCGGAGCCGCTTGCCGCGTTAGTCGATCATACACTCGAAGAATTCCATTTCCCTGCCGCACTTGGTGGGGTACTGGTGGCAATTCTAGTTCTATCGGCAGAAGGAATCTCAGCGCTCAAGGCCGCCCGTTCTGATTTACTGACGCGATCGATTAATCTCAGTCTCGGCGCGGCTCTCTCCACAATCGGACTCACGATTCCATGTGTGTTATTGATTTCTATGATATTTAACAAACCCATCATTTTAGGACTCAATTGGGTTGACAGTTTTCTTTTAGGAATGACCTTATTGGTAGCGGTGGTTACGTTCGGTAGCGGCAGGACCGGAGTGTTGCAGGGAGCAGTTCACCTACTACTGTTTGCGACATATATTGTTTCAATCTTTGACTCCGCATCGTAAAGTGTGTGCGAGATCAAGCGTGCAACAGATCTAATCCTCTTCTAGTTTTTAACGGAGCAAATGTTATGGCAACGGCAACAGCGCGGCACATACTTGTTGAATCAGAGGATGAATGCAACCAAATTAAAACGCAGATTGACGAGGGAAGTAGTTTTGAGGAGATGGCCAAAGCCCATTCTAAATGTCCTTCCGGTCAACGTGGTGGCGACCTGGGTTCTTTTAGTCCGGGTCAGATGGTGAAAGAATTTGATGAGGTTGTCTTCTCGGGCGAGGTTGGCGTCTTGCACGGCCCGGTGCAAACTCAATTTGGATACCATCTGTTGGAGACGACAAGCCGCGTGCCATAGCAAAAAAAATAGCCTGTCTGCACGGCTGTGGAGTCGATGAAGGTGCCTCAAATGCAGACAGGCTCTGAAGTGGTGGCTGCCCTGGCCTCAGCAATCAACCGCTCCATGACAACGCGATATTCGTGGCAAAAGTGGGCAAAATTTGTTTCGTGGGCGAAGGCAACTGGAAGCGTTTAAAGAAGATGCGAAGTAGGTTATTCTGTTGATAGGCCAGAAATGCGAACCCGCGCTATTTGTTTTGTTCAAAGGAAGTTTATTT
The DNA here is from genome assembly GCA_963577795.1 of Planctomycetota bacterium. Classification (GTDB taxonomy): domain Bacteria; phylum Planctomycetota; class Planctomycetia; order Pirellulales; family UBA7805; genus UBA7805. Next base: position 4,268 of record CAUZBD010000142.1, read on the forward strand.
GATGAAAAAACATACTCTCAAACTCCATCCATCGAGACGGCATTTTTTATCCATCAGCGCCGCAAGCATTCTTTCGCTAGCCACGGGCAGCAATTCATCCGCTCGAAATCCACGTTCGCGGCGACAATCCCCCTCGGTGCATACGGAGAAACGAGGAAATCCACCGGTCGTCGTTGGTGAAAATGAGTATCGCTTTGAAGTGGAACACGATTGGCCAGAACTTCCCGATAAGTATTCCTGGCAAACCACCCACAACGTGGCGGTTGATCGCGCAGGGAATCTTTACGTGATTCATGAGGGCAAACGTGAGCTTGTGGATCATCCGGCAATTTTTGTTTTTGATCCCCAGGGGCGATATTTACGAAGTTTTGGCAGTGAATTTCAAGGCGGTGGACATGGCTTGGAAATCCGTGAGGAACCGGGCGGCGAGTTTCTTTATATCACTGGATATCAGCACCTTAAAAACTTTGCCAAATACGATCTGCACGGAGAACGGGTGTGGATGAAGCGAGCACCGATGGAATCAGGAATTTATGCAGAAGGAGAGCACCAGGCGACCACGGGCGCCTGGGGTCGAAACCGATTTATGCCGACAAATTTTGCGTTTCTTCCCGATGGTGGGTTTATGCTTGCGGACGGATATGGCGCATTTACGATTCACCGCTATGACGCCGAGGGCAAGTGGATCTCCGTTTTTGGAACACCGGGGAAGGAAGACGGACAATTTAATTTACCCCACGGTCTCTGGTTGGATGACCGCCAGGATGAGCCAGCAATTGTCGTTGCGGATCGCGTGAATGGACGTCTTCAATGGTTTAGCCTCGATGGACAACATAAGAAAACACTTGGCGGATTTATCCTTCCGGCCAACTGTGATATTTATGGAAACGAGTTGTTGGTGCCCGACTTGAGCGCGCGGATCACGCTTCTCGATGCGGAGAATCGGCCTGTTGCGCAGCTTGGCGAGGATGCCAAGTGGCGGGAAGAGGTGCTCAAGGACGGCATGGCCTTGCGCTCGCGTCCCGATGCTTGGAAGGATGGTCGCTTTTTGCACCCACACGATGCGTGCTATGACAAGGACGGTAATATCTTCGTTGCCGAATGGGTGGCACCGGGAAGGATTACCCGTCTCGTTAGGCGATCCTAGTCTTTAGGCGATAATCTCGCGGATAATGCGGCCATGCACATCGGTGAGTCGCATATCACGACCGCTAAAGCGGAAAGTCAGTTTCTCATGGTCGATGCCGAGAAGATGCAGGAGCGTCGCATGGAGGTCATGGATTTCTAATTTATTCTCGACGACCTTGTAGCCGAAATCATCGGTTGCTCCGTAGGTTGTGCCCCCGCGAATTCCACCCCCTGCCATCCAAACGGTAAAGCCGAATGGGTTGTGGTCCCTGCCATCGGTGCCCTGAGCAAATGGCGTTCGACCGAATTCGCCCGCCCAGAGGATCAGCGTCTCGTCCAGTAAACCCCGGGCTTCTAAATCGGTCATGAGTGCTGAAATGGGTTGATCGACTGCCAAGGCGTTTTTGGTATGGCCCTCTTTTAACCCGCTGTGTTGGTCCCAGCGATCGCCATTTCCGTCGGTGCAGGTCAATTCAATAAAGCGGACTCCACGTTCGACAAGTCGACGTGCTAGAAGGCAGATCCGTCCGTACCGACGCGTATTCGCAAACGGTGCTTCGAGGCCATACATTTCCTGCGTGGCCTTTGTTTCTCCACTCAGGTCGGCAAGATCAGGAACCGCCGTTTGCATGCGGGCTGCCATTTCATAATTTGCGATAGCCGCCTCCAACGCGTCAGTGTCCCCAGATTGATCGCGGTACTTTTCATCCAGTTCGCGAATTAGTCCTAATTTATGACGCTGTAAAGCAATGTTTCTTGAGTGCGCGGGAATATTGGCGACTGGGGAGTCACCGGGTTGGAAGACAGATGCCTGATAGGTGGCAGGAAGATAGCCGCTGTTGAAGTTGTCTAACCCACCAGGAGGTGTGAGTCCGCCGTTGAGTACAATAAATCCCGGCAGGTTCCTACATTCACTGCCTAGGGCGTAGGTTACCCAGGATCCGGTACTGGGCCGCCC
>CAUZBD010000143.1:0-6340 GCA_963577795.1 Planctomycetota bacterium
GCTATTTGCATTCTCATTGCTATCGACACCGAGACTAAAACGAAATCGCAGGTCATTTGGCTGGCTCATGGACCATTGCACCATTACGGCACCAGCAATTTTTCGCGTTCCTACAGGATGTGCTACAAAAATTTCTTTCTCAGCCACATCTGTAAAAGGTGACGCAAAAGACATGTTAAAGATGGCAGCCTGATCTAACGGCTCTGCAGCGCGAATAACCCAACCAGAATCCGTAGCTTCTTTGAGCGAGTTGATTACAAGATATTGCTTCAGATCATTATCGTGCGAACTTTCTATTTGTTTCGCTGTGGAAAAATATTGATTGAATTGACTTTCGGTTGCCTCTAATTCATCAAGGAAGGTGTTACGATATTGGTTAATTTCCTCGAGAGCGTCTTGAATTTTTCCAGCCCGATTTGGTGTTCCGCCTAGCTGTGGATGGAGAGGGGGAGTGAGTGAACGCCATGTATGTTTTGTCGAGTCTCGAATGGCTTCGTTCGAATATTGTTCGATCCATTCCATGTGATTGTGGGCAAGCTTATGGTCGGGGTTGAGCCGTATTGCGGTTTGATAAGCCTCAATTGCACGTTCTTTTTCCCCGAGTTGTGCCATGGCCCGACCAAGCGCTAAGTGCATTGCTGGCTCGGCAAAGTTTGCGCCAACCGCATCAAGAGCCGCCTCAGCAGCTTCTTCGAATTGCTTGCACCGCAGGAAAGACTCAGAGAGTCCCAAATAGGCAAGGGGCAGACAGGGATCGAGTTCTAAAAATCGGGAAAATGCCTTTTGGGCTCGTTCCGGTAGATCAAGTAAGAGATAAACCTGCCCCAAGTAGTAAAAGAGAATAGGGAAAGGGGGGTTACTCGCTTCAGCAGTTTCAAACATTTCTTTTGCTCGATCGAGCGATCCATGGTTGAGGGCCACAAAACCGGCCATGAATTGTCCCACTGCGTTCTCGGCATATACACTCGAAAGAGGTTGCATCAACGCGACCGCCTCTTTGAGATAGCCGGTTCGATAGAGCGCCTCTGCAACCATATAACCACGCTGGGTTTCCAGGGGGTTTGCATGATAAAGACGAAGCAATAGAGGAAGCGCTTCTTCACGGCGATCAGAAGCCAGTTGCACAGCCGCCAACGTCCAGAGATTTTCTTTTTCTACATGCCGTGCCGGTTTTCGAAGAAATGGTTCCGTAAAAGACGCAAACTGTGCCCCTCGCATTTCAGTATTGAGATCCAATTTGTCTTCACTCGCTTCCCCGAGCGTTGGATCGCCCTGTTTTCTCGGTGCTACGTTATGCTCGGCATAATCTTGAACGGCACAACCATCGAGACTATTTCCCAAGTCCAATCCACAGGAGCGGAGGACGGTAGGGCATATGTCGAGAAAACCTATTTCATGCAACAGCTCGTCGGACGGCATTTTCTTCTCCCGCATCAGGAAAATCCCTTCACCGCGATAAATGGACTCCAGATACGTGCTATTTTCTGTCTCCTCAATTGCTGAAAAATCTGTTTGATTCAGAATGCCCCACGGAGAATACAAGATGATACTCGCGTCGTCACCTGCGAGTTCAATCAATCTTCCGAGTAATGTGTCACATAATTGAATGGCGGCGTTAACAACTTCTGAAAAAAGATGAACTGCGATTCGATAGCGATTTTCTTGTTCGGAACCACTTGCACCTTGCGATGGTGGAACATGATATTGAAAGAAACTTCTGCCAAGAAGCTCGATAAGATCATAAGACACTGCCATAAAATCCCAGGGCATATTCTCCATCAGATGGGTGGCAGTTGCGTGAACAGAAAATGTCTGAGCCGCCGCGATTCCGATATTAATGAGTTTGGGATCGCTTGCATCAAGTTCTCTGAAGCGAGGCACAAAAGTACTCATTACGTCCGCATCGATGTCCTGGAGCGTGACGATAAATTGCGAAAGAGATTCCAGTTGAGATTCGGGATGCACACTCACGAGGGGAACTTCAAACTTTTCTTGGTAAGTTACAGGAACTGTTTCGAAGAAACTGGGCGCTACAAATGTGCCATTTATTTTTTCTGCCGGACCGGTCGTGGGAAAATTGACAACATGGCAATTGAGCCCTTTATCGCTCAGCTTATCCCAGATTGCATCGACGCGTCGCGTTAAGCTTCCAGTAGGTTGAATTTGATCTTGAGGCCCGACTTCCAATGGGCCAAGGACACCATGCTTATCTGCATACGTCCCGGTAGCGACCGAGTTGTAGACAACATGTTCGAGCAGGGGGCGCTGTGTTTTGAGTCCGCCCATGATGCCTTGTTCAACAAGCGATTGCAGATGTGGCAACTTCCCCTGATCAAGCAGAGGGTTAATGAGTTGCCAACTCGCCAGATTCCAACCTACAAGGAGGACTTTTCGACTCGGAGAAACAGGTGTATTCATGGAGAAATAAAGTTGGCCTAGCGGAAAATCATAAATGCCATTCTCGGTACGCAGATGATTCGAGGGCCTTTTAATATACACCGATTGCATAGAGGCCGGAATGCGACTGTTTCGATTTGCCGGACCCCAAAAAGATAGAAACTTAACGGGAAATAGCTGAAGTCCACGATTGTGATACTTATCTGCCGGGGATAGGGGATACCGGATGCACTAAACGTGGGAGTGGGCAGATTTAGGAGAAATCAGTTCCAAGTTCTTTTTCCAGCATGGTCCGCAGCGGCTTTAAGTGTTTTTCATAGCGTCTCCATCCTTCGATCGATGAATGATAGATAGGCTGGCGAACCTGGACACGACTCAAAGTTCGCACCGCCCTTTCACCTTTATAAAAATCAAGACATAGCTCATTCCATTCAAGTCCACAATTCTCAATTAATTTTTGAGCCGTTGCTTTATGGTTCGTGACGAGATCTTCATAAACAACATCGTGTATTTGAAGTGGCAGCACTCGATACCAATGTTCCATTATGCGATGGTACTGAGCAAAATAAAGACTAATATTTTCGAGATTTCCAGCCCAGCGGACACCGCCGAAATCGCTTTTGTAGCAGGATAAGCAGATGTCGAGCGGATGTCTTTTACAGTGAACGATATGAGCATTGGGAAACAGCATCGCAATAAACCCCAAATGCAAAAAATTGTCCGGCATTTTGTCAACAACACGCAGAGAATCGGCAACTAATTGGGAAACTCGCTTTTCGTACTGACAGGCAAGATCAAAAAGTTGTTCGCTGCGTGCGCGACTCATACAAATCGGATAATCTTTTTGAAGCATTACAGAAAGTGCGCCAGTCAAATGGGCAACCTCAGAAAGTTCTCCGACGCCTGCGGCCTGTGGATGGCTCGCAATAATTTGTTCGACAAGCGTGGTCCCACTCCGGGGCATACCAATGACAAAAACGGGCCGCTCTGTCGTCAGATTTGATGACAAACCACCCGCCATCAATGCGGTATCAAAGGATTCAATTATTTTGTCGACAGCGTCAGTATGTTCTTGTGATGTAAATACATGCCTTTGGGCTGTAAGGATTCGTTCTCGCAGGTTATTTGCCGTTTGAAAACAGCGCATTGCGGCATCATATTCACCCTTTTTGTCAAGCAGACTGCCCAGCGTAAAATTCATACGGGAGGCATCCACATTCGATAATTTTTTTTCATTAACGAGTTGATGAATCCGATCTATTTGCCCGTCGCTGAAGTCATATTTTTCTTGTACCGCAAGCGCCATAAGATTTTGATATACCACGAAAAGATTTGGATTGAGATGCAGCGATTCTTCAAGATGTTCGATCGCTTCTGCGAACTGCCCTGTATCTGTAAGGGTAGAACCCAGGCTTTGGTGAGTGATCGCGTTGCGCGGGTCAAGTCCGATAGCTTTCTTATAATGAAAAATGGCAAGGGCGTTATTTTCTCGAAGCTTATGAATATTTCCTAAGGTGAAATGTGCATTGGAAAAATCAGGCCGCAATCGGATGGCGTTGGTTGCGTGATCTATCGCTTCTTCATAGCGTCTTGCGGACGATAGGGTGTTGGCAAGATTGTTTTCCACTTCCGGGAATTGAGGATTCAGTTTAAGTGCATCCTCAAAGTTTGAAATGGCTTCCTCGACCCGTCCTTGCATCGATAAGGTAATTCCCATGCTGTTGTAGGCAGCAGCATCCTTGGGGTTGATTCTAACGACGGCACGGTATTTTTCGATTGCGAGATTTAACTCGCCCTGGAGTCGTAAGGTATCTCCAAGATTGAGCAATGGTAGCGAGAGGCCCGGATGTTTTCGGATCACTTCTTCTAAGACGTCGACTGCTTCATCAAGGGCTCCTGAATTCCGTAGGGCTACAGCCAGATTGTTGCTAATTTCTGGATCGTTAGGGGCAATTTCATTTGCCCTCCGATAACTCTTGATCGCTCGCTCGAGATTTCCAGTATTAAAATAAAGATCACCAGACTGGCGATGCAGATTGTCATCTTCCGGCCAAGATTGCAGTGCCCCCTTAACCGTTTGTGTTGCGGCGTATAAATCACCACGGGCCGCTTGAATCCTCGCCAGTAACTGAAGAGCGACCAGATGCGTGGGTTCTTCTTCTAAAACATGCCGACACTCAGATTCTGCTTTATCCCATTGACCAGAGGTATAATTTTCCCGAGCTTTTTTTAGTTCAGCGTTGTGGTTCATCTTAAAAATCGCCCATTGAGGATCGCAGTAACCCGCAGGAGCGTTGCATGACAACAGACCAGCTTATAACGCCGCAAAGGCGTCTTTCCATTCCTCAAGCATAGACAGTTCGTTCTCAAAGTGCTTCCACCTAGCGATCGAATTGTCATAGATCGGTTTGCGAACCTGGACTCGACTCGCTGTCTGTACGGCACGTTGATTGTTATAGAAGGTGAGACAATCATCGGACCAATCAAGGCCACAAAATTTAATCAATTGTCGACTGTTTTCTTCCTGATTCCTCACTAGATGTTCGTAGGATACGTCAAAAATTTTAATCGGCAACACCGATTTCCAATGTTTCATAAGTTTCAGATAGGAAGTGTAGTAGACGATAATGTCTTCGATCCGCCAGGACCAATGGATCGAATTAAAGTTGGAAAAAAAACAGGAAACAGCGACATCCCGAGGATCGCGAAGGCAATGCACGACGCGGGCCTTAGGAAACAATACTGAAATCAATCCAAGAAAGTAAAAGTTGTACCAAGTTTTGTCCACAATACGCTGGCTTCCACGGAGGTTTTTCGATAGTTTGTCGAGATACTGTTGACTGAGCAATTGCGATGTATGGGGAGAGAGGTCCCGAAGACATTCGGGATAGGAATGCGTTGATTTAGTCGTCGGGGCAATTTGTAGGCTTAACTCTTCAATTGCTGCAAGTTCACCCGCGCCCGCTGACTGAGGATGACTAGAAATAATTTGCTCAATCAGTGTTGTGCCGCTTCGGGGCATGCCTACGACAAATATGGGAAGTCCCGTTTTGTTAGCGAGATTCGGCCGATTGTTCTCACTAAGGAATTCGTCATCAAAAAAATTAATGGCCTGTTGTATTTTGTCTGCATGACGTTTCGAGTGAAAAAAAATCCCCTTCGCTTGCGCTGCTTCACGATTCAGCTTATTTGCCAATGTGTAGGCCTCAAACGTCGCAGAATACTGTCCTTGTTTTTCGAGGATCCCCGCATAAGTGAAGCTGGCAGCAATGCGATCTTCTTGTAAACCACTGCTCGATCTAAGAATAAGTTTTATCTGTTCTAGTTGTATATCGGTAAATTCATATTCCCCATTGATCGATAAGTCTCCGAGTTGATGGAGCGCCAATGCGTGGCGGGGATTGATCCGCAATGTTTCTTCGAGATGATGGATCGCTTCTTTGAACTGCCCCAATTCAATCAAGAGCGATCCTAGATTGACGCGTGCGGTGCTGAAATCAGGATTTTTTTCAATTGTCTGTTTAAAAATTTCTACCGCTTCCCTCGATTGCCCGGTTGCTGAAAGAAGAATTGCCAAATTATTCGCTGCCGCTTTATGCGCCCCATCCAATTCAATCGCCTTGCGAAAGTGCTCAATTGCTTTTTCGGGTAGAGCGAAAGTAGCAACTGTCATGCCGATCCCATTGTGTGCCTCTGCATCGTCTGGATTTAATCGAATAGCATCCTCAAAATATGCGATCGCTATCTTACGATTCCCTCGTATGCGATGAAGCTCACCGAGATTCCGATGGGGCAACCCTAGTTGTGGTGCTATTTTTACCGCTGACTGAAACGCAGTTTCGGCATCGTTGAGATTGCCCTGTTGCTTGAGCGCGATCCCCAGGTTGTTATAGGCTTGCGGATTTTGCCTATCGATGGTTAGCCCTTGTCGGAAGGCACGGAC
>CAUZBD010000144.1:0-6321 GCA_963577795.1 Planctomycetota bacterium
GGCTCGTTGAATGTGAAACTCGTTGTCTTTAAAAACAGCCTCGCGGTGAATCGGTAAAAGAGGCGTGCAGGAAAAATCCCCAGTGACCAGCGGCTCAAGCGATTGGGCTGATGGCGCATTATTTTGGGTTAGAAGAGCGGCAAGTTTTTTTAATTGCTTCTTCGCCGCATTATTAAAGACCTCGGTTGGCCAACCATCATTGGCTGGATTGTCGATGTCAGTCGCCGACATCTGCTGCGGGTCGGTTACCGACCCGCCAGAAACATCCAGTGCGCCGGATGCATCCTTCCCGGCGCGGAGAGATGATGTTTCGCTGGTAAAGAACCCAGCCACGTAGAACACGGCAAACAATGCCAGGGCCGCGCACCCCAGGGTTAATCCCCAGCAGATAAAGTTTCGCCAGAAAGGGCTACGGTAATCGCAATCGGCCACCGGGTCCTCATGATCGTGCTGCGAAAAAAACATGTTGAGTCGTCGTCTGTCGTTACCACTCACATCGTGTCGGCCAAGCGCTGAGATATTACAATCACGCGGAGAGGGCAGGAGTGACTTTCATCGTCTCTCTCAGTATACACCGCCAGTGGGATCGTCGGAAGCGCCGCGTTTTATTCGGTATTGCGGTATGGTTGTTATCAGTGGACTCTACCCGGTGATCGTTGCGCGAGCGTTTTGGGAATATATTACAAACGTTACTTCTCGTTGCTTGTTCCCTTGAGAATATCTACGAGCGGATCGAGATATTTTCCATAGTGTTTCCAGCGTCTGATCGACGTGTTATAGATTGGCTGCCGCACTTGAATGCGACTGCGTATCTGTACTGCCCGCCGATACTCAGCTCTCAGTGATTAGTTAATTTCAAATTACAGAAACTCTTCGGGGTTTAGTCGCCTGCTTAGAAACATATCTACAGCAATACAGCCTAGTTTGTATCTGAAGTGTTGAAAGGCTGCAGGCTATCAATATTGGCAACAAATGCTGGGTTGTCTACCATATAAATGAATGTGTTTTTGTGTAATGATCGGCGCTCAGATTGTTTTCGAAATGGCAGTTCATCGTCAATGATCCACCAGCAACAAGATGCGAAGTCGAAAGTTGTGGACAAATGAAATATTTATTATTGATCCCCCGGCTGGCTGGATTAGCCAACTGTAGTTGTAGTCCGGACGAGACTCAATCCACGACAATTGCAAGTGAGCAGGTTTGTCTATGACTGCCACCGGGCTACCTCTGTCACTTGGGATGACCGCATTGGCAAAGATCCGCAACCTGTTTCTCATCGACACCAGATCACTCGGCTTTCTGCGAATCGGCCTAGCCACCCTAGTTCTCTGGGACCTGATACTGCATGCCCAATATCTGCGGGCCCATCTGACCGATTTCGGCGTCTTACCGACCTGGTCAACTTCATGGTTGATTAATTACCAGCCTGGGCATTGGTCATTGCATCTTGCCAGCGGCACTTGGCAATTGGCAATGGCAATGGCAATTGGCTTTACTGATGCTCCAGGGGATGGCAGCGGTGGCCCTGCTCGTAGGCTACCGAACGCGCTGGGCTAACCTGGCTCCTGCTTTGCTCGATACAGACCCGCCATCCACTGCTGTTAAATGGTGGAGATCATTTAATGCGGATGCTGCTTTTCTGGAGTATTTTTCTGCCGCTTGGTGCCCGTTGGTCAATCGACAACTATCGTTTACCTCAAGGATCCTCCCCACCACGGATATTTTCAGCAGCAACCGTAGCCATCATGCTTCAGATGTGCTTCATGTACTGGGTAAGTGGTTTCACTAAAACCGATCCGCTCTGGACAGAAACACGATGGGCCCTTTACTACGCTCTCAATGTCGATCACATCGCCAACGGCTTCGGTAAGTGGTTGCTCAATTTTCCTGAACTGCTGCGTTGGCTCTCGCTGGCGACGCTGTGGCTCGAATGTTGGGGACCTTTTCTATTGTTTGTTCCCTTTTTTACCGCTCGAATTCGAACTCTTATGATCCTTGCATTCATCGGATTTCATTTTGGGATTTTTCTCTGCATGGATGTCGGTCTCTTCTCTTGGGTCTCCATCGTTGGATGGACTGTATTTCTACCGGGATCCGTGTGGGATTGGCTTGGGAGACGGTTCCCATCACTCTCAGCGCAATACGCCGCCTCAAAAACCGCTGAGACAAACAGTGCCTATGCTAGGCTAATCAACCTTACTGTCGTGGTTCTGATGATATATGGCACGCTCTTTAATCTCCAAGTCCTTGCCCCAAACTCGTTCCGCTGGTTTGATCATCAATGGAAATCCCTGGGCTATGTATTACGTTTTGAACAGCGTTGGGACCTGTTCGCCAGTCCTGTGGTCAAGGATGGCTGGCTTGTTGCGGTAGCCACATTGCAAGATGGTAGTCAGGTTGATTTGCACCATGGTGGACAACCGGTCAACTGGGAAAAACCAGCCATGCTCTCCGACAGATACCGAAATACGCATCGAAGAATGTATTTTGCAAATCTAAAACAATCCTCCAAGATGGCGGCCGCGCATCGACAGTTCTATGTCGCTTATTTGAAACGTGATTGGCACGAACGTAACGGGGGCCAACGCGGAATTCAAAACGTCGAACTTTACATAGTTGCCGAATTCACAAAACCTTATCCTGAGATACCGGAACAAAAACGTGTGTTACTGTACCGAGACAAAAGCAGATAAGAACTTGAGGACATCTGGAGCGACTTTTTGGACGAATAAGACGCCAATCGGAATTTCATAAACCAACAAACCACTCCAGGACCACTCACTCGAAGAAATCGCCCAGCTCCGTCCGCGGGTGCACGAAAACATTGCCCGCAAGGCACGCGGTGTGGCCTACGTCAAAACCCACAGCATGCTGGTCGACTCGGCAGGCACACCGATGATCACCCGCGCCGTTACGGCAGGAGGGATTTACATCGTCCGCAATCCGCTCGATGTGGTTGTCTCCTACAGCCATCACCTCAATCGGGATGGCCAGCTCATCGAGGGCGACAGAGGCCGCCATCGCCAAAGCGATCGACGGGGCCTCGTTTTCCAAACTCCAGGCCCAGGAAGAGGCCGCTGGGTTTGTGGAAAAGGCCAAGACTGCCAAGCAGTTTTTCCGCAGCGGCACCACTGGCCAGTGGAAAGAGGTCCTCACCGACGCGCAGCGCAAACGGATCGAAGATGCCAATGGTGAAGTAATGCAACGGTTCGGCTACGATTGTCAATAAACGTACGATACGATCCACGGAAGGCATGCGTGGGAGCCTTGAAAAAAAAGGGGGCGTGCGGTAGTCTTGAGGTGCCCACCTACGCTTATTCCTTCCCCGGCAACGACCCTCTCCCCCATCGAAACGATGAGCGATAAACGATTCATTCTCAATTCCTCGCGGACTTCCAAGCAGGGAACGCTGATCAACGTCGGCAAAGACTCCGAGGAATACAAAGCGTTGACCGGCACGATGACCATGGAAGCCGGTGATATGGAAGCGATCGGTCTGGCCGAGGGGCAACGGGCCCTGGTGAAGACCGAATTTGGCGAGGCTGAGTTTACCTGCCAGGCGGGCAAGGTGCCGGAGGGCATGATTTTCATCCCCTACGGCCCACCGACATGCCTCCTGATGGGGGGGGATACGGACGGCACAGGAATGCCGACTTCGAAGGGCTGGGAAGTGGAGGTGGTTCCCCTATAGAATGGAGCCTCCGAGAGCCGATCAAAACTCAAGCAGCAAAAATACATAGGCGAACCCAACTGAGACCCATCAACCATGTCGCAACCAAAAAAACAGAAGCTTTCCGATTCGAGTCCCACCGGGGCACACTTTTCCATCGCAGGTGATTCACCCGAGTTGCCGGCCTGGACTGAGGTTGAAGCAGGACGCTTCATGCCCCGCCGGATCCGTGGCAGTTGCCAGGGTCGGGCCCTCGGCTGAACGTTTACCATTGGTTCGTCCGGTTCGGACGAAGAGCAACAAGACGAGACACCACCAGAAGATAACTGCCAACGTTAAAACGCAGTCTACTCCATCATGTGTGCTACCGCCGCAAAACCAGAAACGCCCCTGCAGGTCATCAATGATGCCACCTGTACGTTCTGCGGTTGTGTCTGCGACGACATTCAGTTGCACCACGACGAGATGCGGATCCATAAAGCCAAAAAGGCCTGTGTCCTAGGAACGGCGTGGTTTTTAAATCATACGGCCGAAAAAAAATATCCTGACGCCCTGATCGATGGACGCGAAGCGACCGTGGATGAGGCGATCGAAGAGGCGGCCCGGCTGTTGCACGAAGCCGATATGCCGCTCGTCTACGGGATGAGCAACACCACGTGCGAAGCACAGAAGGAGTGTGCGGCTCTGGCAGACAGTTTGGGTGGTCTGCTCGATAGCCACACCTCTTTGTGACACGGCCCGACCGAAATCGCCGCTCAGTTGGGTGGCAAGGTAACCTGCACGCTCGGGGAAGTGAAGCAACGAGCTGACTTCATCATCTACTGGGGCGGCAACCCGGCCGAGTGCCACCCGCGGCACTTCACCAAATATACGTTGATGCCGAAAAGCAAATTTCTGCCCCGCGGTCGCAAAGATCGCACGATGGTGCTGGTCGATATTCGTGAAACCAAAAGCGTCAGAGCCTCCGACATCTTCCTACAGGTACGGCCTGGTAAAGATTTTGAACTGATTACGATCTTGCGGGCACTGGTCAAAGAACAGCCGGTCACCGACGTGCAAATCGCCGAGACCGGCATCACCCGCGAAGTCCTCGACGATCTGGTCGCCCGCATGAAGGCAGCCAAGTTCGGCTGCATGTTCTTCGGCATGGGACTCTCGATGACCCGGGGTAAGCACATGAACAGTGCGGCGCTACTCACCCTGGCTGCTGAGATGAATGCCTTCACTAAATTTGTGGCCATGCCGATGCGAGGCCACGGAAATGTAACTGGTGCCGATGTGATCATGCGATCGCAGACCGGCTTTCCGTTTGGGATCAGTTTCAACCGCGGTTATCCGCGTTATAACCCGGGTGAGTTTTCCACCGTCGACGTTTTGGTGCGGGGCGACTGCGACGCCGCCTTTATCATCGGCGCCGACCCCGGTGCCACGATGCCACAGCCAGCGATCGAGCACCTGAAGCGGATTCCCACGATTGTGCTCGATCCCCACATTACGCACACCAGCCGCCTTGCCCGTGTACACATCACCACCGCGGCCCAGGGTATTTCTGCACCGGGAACCGCCTACCGCATGGACGAAATCCCCATGCCCCTCAAACCCGCTCTCAAGTCGCCCTACCCGACCGATGAGGAAGTGGTGCGCAGGATCAATGCGGCGATTGCCAAAAAGCCGTTTTGGCTGCACGAAGGCAGTATGCCGCAGATGCTCACCGAGCAAATCTGAGGCAGCCTCGCCGACCGTATCGCGACGGAGGGCAAGCGGCTAAAATATTTTCTCGGCCTACAAAATACATTCCCGCCCCCTATCTCACCCGAGCCCACCCGAGTTTTATGCTGCGAATCACCGGTGGCAAAGTTTACGATCCGGCCAACAACATCGATGGACAGGTCAAAGATCTGCACGTTGATGCTGAGGGCTGCTTCTGCGAGGCGGTGAGCGAGGGACGCACGATTGACGCGACCGGGATGATCGTGATGCCAGGCGGAGTCGATGTGCATACGCATGTGGCCGGCGGTGCGATCAACTTTGCCCGTGCGATGACCCCCGAGGACCACCGGCGGACGCAGGCCTTCATCCGCACCAAAACACGCCGCAGCGGCCTGGGTGGCATGGCCCCGACTACCTTTGCCACGGGCTATCTCTATGCCGGCATGGGCTGGACCACCGTCAACGAAGCGGCAGTCCCGGTCCTTTCGGCCCGACATACCCACGAAGAGCTGGCCGATATCCCGATCGTCGATAAGTCGACCCTTACCCTGATGGCCAACAACGAGATCATGCTCGACCAGATGGAAGCGGGTGAATATGAGCGGGCGAAGGACGTCGTGGCCTGGTACCTCTGGGCGGCCAAGAGCTACGGCGTCAAAGCGGTCAATCCCGGCGGCGTGGCCGCCTGGAAGTGGGGCGGCGATGCACGGCAACTCAACTCACCCATCGAGGGCTACAGTAAACTCACGCCCGGTACAATCGTCACCCAACTGGCGCGCATCTGCGATGAACTGGGGCTGCCGCACCCGATGCACCTGCACTGCAACAATCTGGGCGCGCCGGGCAACATCAGCACCACCCTCGATACGCTCAGGCATCTCGAAGGCAGCCGGGCCCACATCGCCCACTCGCAGTACCATGCCTACGGTGGCGACGGCTGG
>CAUZBD010000145.1:0-6278 GCA_963577795.1 Planctomycetota bacterium
AGGTTAAGGCTTGCCAGCTCACTCCCCCGCGAAATTTCTTCCTGTGTGATACCGGCAAGATTAACGGCAGCACGCTGGCCACGTTCGATCTGCGTCACCTCGCGTCCGTGTGTTTGTAGGCTGCGAACGCGCGCAATCCGATCGCTGGGGTAAACATGCAATTCATCGCCGACATTCAGTATGCCCCGGAGGACACTCCCACGAACGATCGTTCCATGACCTGGGAGTGAAAAAGTGCCATCAACCGCCATGCGGAAGGGACCTGCTGTTCGCGAAGCCCCAATCTTTACTCCGGATGCAATGCTGCTGAGTAGCTGATCTTTGAGTTGCTCAACCCCCATTCCCGACAGGGAACTTGTGCGGACGATGGGGGCATCGGCCAAAAAAGTACCCTGAACTAATTCGCGAACTTCAGACTCGACCAAATCGATCCACTCTGCATCGGCAACATCGCACTTGGTGAGTGCGATGACTCCAGCGGAGAGGTTGAGGAGGCGGAGGATTTCCAGATGTTCGCGGGTCTGAGGTTTGACCGAATCGTCGGCTGCCACGACAAAAAGCGCAATATCGATTCCCGTTGCCCCGGCAAGCATATTGCGGACGAATCGCTCGTGCCCCGGCACATCGACGATCCCCAGGCGATACTCACCCAACTCAAGCTCGGCAAAACCGAGATCGATCGTAATACCACGTTTCTTTTCTTCGGGTAGCCGATCGGTGTCGATCCCCGTCAGCGCGCGGACTAAAGCCGTTTTCCCATGGTCGATGTGACCGGCGGTGCCGAGGATCAGATGGGTAGGCATTCCCCCATTCTAAGTCATGGCTCGAGGATTCAGGAGCCCCTGAGAAGGTTTCTGCCGAACGCTTACTTCTGTGTTGCCCGTTCCGTTGCGCTCGGAAAAGAATCATCCTCGATCGCAGCCTGGCGAATTTCAGCATCTTTGCTGCCGCCCACGATTTTCTCAGGAGAGAACGCTTTGAAGGTACCAACTGCACCGTTGCAGCCGCCCAAAATGGCCAAAAGCATGATCTGGGCCCACTGCAGCTTGATGAAAATGTGGCGAATTGCTGTCATGCGATTCAGAGGCAATAGAACGAACCTAGTTCCATAAAAATTAGAACGGAATTATTTTTCCGGAGCGGCCAATTTCACTGGAACCGCTTTCACTGGAACCGCTTTCTCTGGATTGGAAGCAGACATCAAGCGAGGAAACTTAATCCGTAACGGTTCCCACTTTGGCCAGTCAAACTCTGGCGTCAAAGCCTTACGTGTCCGCGAGAAGGCGGCTGCGGTTTCTTGCCCAATTCGGGAAAAACTTTTTCTGATTTCTATGGCCGTTAATGGACGGGCTAACTCGTCGGACTCTTCATCCGTTTTGTCAACTTTTTCTGATTTCGATTTTTCCGTTTCTAGCTTTGTCTTTTTTGGTGCTTTTTCCTCAGCAGTACGTTTTCCAAAAGGACTGATTTTACGAATCGACCAATCCTCAGCGGTACTCTGGTTCTGGAAAACGGTAGCAAGAAGGAACGAAAACAAAGCGACAGTGGATAATGCACGAAAAGTCACAATCAGCGTCTCCTCAGGGTAAGTCCTGTTTTATCCCCTTGTGAAGAAAAGAGCCGTTTTAGCGACTCGAAGGCGGCGGGAGTCTCCCAAAACCGTGTTGCAGAGTCCAGGGCATTTTTATACGGATCTACGCAATAAGTTGGCCAGTTTTGAATGAGAAGCGACCACAGCGACTGCATCGCTTGCAAAAAAGAGGTGAAAAAGCCTCCTTGCGGTGGGCTTCACGATCAGGGTGGCTTCTCCAGCGTTGCAGTTTTGCTTAGCATGGGCACCGCGACGGGTGGATTCAGGATGCACATTTTGAATTGAAAAGATTTTGGGTTGTTGCTTTTTGCCCGCGGGCTGCGGAAAAAGGAATACGTATTACGAGGAAGCTTGCGATGATTGGTTTTATTGGGGCGGGTCAAATGGCGCAGGCACTCGCCAAGGGATTGGTGCATTCGGACCTTTTTGCAGCAGAGAATATATTGGCGAGCGATCCAGATCAAGCGGCACGGAATGCATTTTTAAACCTTTTACCCACTGCAGAGGTTGATGCGAACAACCTGCATCTGGCGGCCAGGTGTAAGACGATCGTTTTGGCCGTGAAGCCTCAGCAGATGGAAGATGTTCTGCTACCCCTTGATTCCATCCTCGACAGTTCCCATTTGGTCATTTCTATTGCGGCCGGCATCCGGCTCACCTGGCTTGCCAAGAGAATGGCCAATGAAACGCGTCTTGTACGCGTGATGCCAAATACGCCCTGCCTCGTAGGTCAGGGGGCGAGTGGTTACGCGCTTGGTCGGGGAGCAACAGATGAAGATGCGGTGTTTGTCGACCGTTTGCTCTGTAGCGTTGGTACCGCCTTTCGTGTCGATGAGCAACAACTCGATGCGGTTACAGCTCTCTCGGGTTCAGGTCCTGCATTTTATTGTGCCATCCTAGAAGCTTTAGCAGCTGGGGGAGAGCAATGCGGTCTGTCTCACGAGCTTGCTGCCGTTCTTGCGCTCCAGACGATGCAGGGAACGGCCACCTATCTACAGCAGACGGGGGTCACGCCCACAGAGTTGAAAAAACGCGTCAGCAGTCCTGGAGGCACGACAGTCGCAGGCCTCGCCGCGCTGGATGCGGGTCATTTCCAGACAGTATTGGAGACGACAGTCCAGACCGCCGCGCGACGTAGTGCAGAGCTCGGCGGCGACTGAAGTCTTTAATCGTTCTGTTGAAGCAATCCCTGGTTGCGCATCCACTCCGTACAACGTGTCGTCCAGTCTGCGACTGCGGGAACCGAACGTGCCAGTCCCAGTCCGTGACGTCCTCGCTCATAGATATGAAGTTCTACCGGAACGTTCGCTTTGCGGAGAGCCTGATAAAAGGCGATACTGTGTTCAGCCACCACACCTTTATCTTCGCCGGTATGCCAGAGGAAAACGGGTGGTGTTTCAGGAGAGACTTGTTTTTCGCTAGAGAGTTTTTCGAGCAGTTTGGCATCGGGAGTCTCTCCAAGCAGATTCCGTTGTGAGCGGGAATGCGTGAACGGTTGTCCTAAGGCAATCAACGGATATCCAAGGACTAAAAAATCAGGCCGACTACTGGTTCGTTCCACGGGGTCTGCTGCCGATGGATTTCCTCCATCAAAATGTGTCGCCGCTGCCGATGCCAAATGGCCTCCTGCTGAGAATCCCATCGCGCCAATCTGATTGGGTTGAAGGTTCCATCCTGCCGCACGATGGCGGACCATACGAATCGCCCGCTGCGCATCGGTCAACGGGGCCGGATGCCCATAGCCTTTGCCTTGATGGCGATAGTCGCAGACGAAAGCAGCGATACCCAGCGATTGCAGCCATTGGGCAATCTGTTTACCTTCGTGGCCTTTGGCCAACGCACCGTATCCACCCCCGGGAAAAATGACGATGCCAGTTCCGACGGCTATTTCTGGTTTGGGTAGATAGGCCTCTAAAAAAGGACGATCTTTGGCTGCATTTCCTTGCGCGTGCGGCGCCCTTCCTTCCCAAAGTTCGACTCGTTCGGGTGTATAGGCTTCACCGGTTGCGAATGTCTTTTCATCTTTAACTTTTTGCGATGCTGAATCGAGTTCGCGGATCCATATATTTCGAAAACGAACCGAATCGCCGTGGTACTGGATATGGAGAGGCAGTTTATCGGCGTGTGGCCGGTAGGCAGGCGGACTATCCCACGCGGTACTCCCCTCTAATACAAAATTATTTTGCACCACCACACCATTATGCAGGACCGTGATTGCTGCAGGTTGCAAAAGTGTTCCGGTATCTGAAAATCGTGGTGCGCGAAAAAGAATATCCATGTTCTGCCATGCACCGGGAGCACGGCTTGCGTTGACCAGCGGTGGACTTTGTTTATAGATTGCGGCCGCTTGCCCATCGGGATAGGTTTCATTTTTGTACGAGTCCAGGATTTGGACTTCGTAGCGACCCATCAAATAGACCCCACTATTTCCTTTGCCCTGCCCTGTTCCTTTATCTTCAGGCGGAGAGGCGAACTCGAGGTGGAGCTGGCAGTCGCCAAAAGCTTGTCGACTCGCAATGCCATTCTTGTCTGCCACGACGTACCCTTCACGTAATTGCCAGTTTTCGCCACCCTCAAATGCCCCCATGTCTTTGCCATCGAAAAGGACGATGGCATCTTGGGGTGGTCTACCTCCAGGGCCTGGTTCCACCGTCCGCGGGATTTTCCAAGTGATACCACTTTTCCATTCTTCTGCACCGAGAAAAGCGGTGGATGCCTGCAGCAGCCAAGAAATGCATAAAAAGATAAAAAAACAGTAGTGGCGAATAAGCATGCGTGCGACCTCCTCAACTCCCGGGCGACCTGGAATTTTTCAGGAACCTAGAAAAAGTGCGTTAATTCTGCCATTGTACGCATTCGCATGGGGCATGGAACCGGCAGAATGCGTCGTTTTCAATAGCCCATTCAATAGCCAAATTGTCACCTCTCTGCTTTTGCTGGATCGACCAATTGTAAACACGAAAAATAATTTCCTGCCATTGCCGAAACGGTCTTTGTCGACCACATTAAAGTACATCTATTCCGTAGTCTGGAGGCAATTTCGGGTCTCTTGCGCGGCCTAGTTGTTGATGAGATGACGTTTCCAGGGGATCGGTGATGTCCATTTTCTGTACCGTTGATGATAAGCATATTCCGTTATATCGCATCATGTGGGTGGCTTCGGTCCCTCATTTTTGTGGTGAAGAAGATTGTATGGTAGAAGGAAAGTATGAAATTCGACTTGAACAGGGTGAAGCAGTTTGGGCAAAACTTGAAGAAAGAGACGAATCTTTAGAAGCCCTTGACCGTTGGCAAGGTGGTCTCGAAACGCCTGGAGAGGATTGGGAAGCCTGATGTCATTATTTGATAATCCTGAATATCGCTGGCGAGAAACGTATCTTCTGTTTCATAAAAAAACGCATCGCGCATCTGTTGACAAAATACGCCATGCGATCTCAGGCATCCGTGGTCATTATCAGATTGAGCAGCTTGTGGCCAATGCGCACGGAGATTTTGAATCTGCTACAGTCCTCGCCGAGGAAGCGTTTTCAGCCATCGATATGATCTATGTCGAAGACGATCAGATCCACGAACAGATTCTTGAAATCCAAACGGAAATGAAAGAAGTTTTAGAAGACCCCGAAGACCTGGCAACGCTTGAGGGTCTAGGCGAATACGATGCTCGGATCGATCTTTTGCACTTTGAACGACTCACGGGTGATTTTACGGACGACGAGGAAGATTTGAATTCCTGTTTTGATCCCGTCGCCCTACTTGCGGTGGCAGATAAATGGACGCTTCTCACAGGGGGCGTTTGTCTTGATCCAGCGTCGGCCACAATTCTCTAGTTGATCCTTGGGTCGCTCAGGAACAGTTAGCGACTTTGTGTCGATGGTGACGTAATCGCTTTGATCCAATTCTGTGAGACGAACCTGAGTAGCAAATGATTCAGCGTTGCTTCTACTTCTGGTGGAAGTTTATCGACAGAAATTGGCTGCTGCTCGCCGTCATTCATTCGGACGTAAAATTCCGCTCGCCCGAGACCGATAGCGATCCCAGATTGTTCCAAAAGTCGTTCCGCACGATCAGCGACGCGTCGACTCCAGAGAATTCCGTAAAGTTGCGAAAACTCATACCACACGTCAGCTATTTGAGTGCCCCGGCTTCGGCGATGCGAGGTGATGTACCCTGCAATCAAGGTGGAAACCAGTGCAAGGAATAGACCCGTCGTAGCAGGACTGACAACGGAGTACTCCGTTACGACCGCTGCAGCACCCCAAAGTGAAATGGCACCACAATCAACAAAAAAGAAGACTTGTGCTGAGGCAGCAAGTACCGCGGGGAAGAAATATCGCGTAGAGAGATAGTTGCCAACTGGTAAGACGATCAGAATGAACAGCAGGCTCGTCCACACTCCTCCAAGTTGCAGATTTGTATGTGCAAAGGTGATGGCGGTGATTGCCGGTAGGGCAAGAACGATCCAAAGCGCGCCAACGATCCATTGCCAAGGGCGGTGTTGGGGTCTTTTGGCTCCCAAGATTGCAACCATAGGACAACATGTGGAAATGGCAGCGAAATAGCGAAGCAAAGAGCTCGATTGTTCTGAAATGGTGCTCGAAAGAACGATTGCTGAAACCATCGCGATCGAAGAGGCAACGGTCCAGCCCCAGGGACCGACGAGCGTCGTGCCCGAAACCCGCTTGCGAAC
>CAUZBD010000146.1:0-6271 GCA_963577795.1 Planctomycetota bacterium
CTTTATCGATAATCATTCCGCCGCTCGCGCCTTTATCGACATCAGCAGTAAACACGATTTCAGCTGGAATATTAGCCGCAAGAAAAGATTGATATTCCCGGATAACACCCAGCGTAAATTCCGCCTTCCCCCCCGGAAAGGCAGCGACGCCTATCTTTTCGCCCTTGGGAAGGATTCGGGCAGACAGCCGTAATACGGGCAGGTGTTGCATCTTCGGCGGTAAAGGATAAACAGCGATATCGTAAAGTCGATGCCATCCGTGGAGTTGTGTGGTTGTTGCGGTGGATTTATCCCCTAGAGACTTGAGTTTTATTTTGGATGCGCCTTCAACGACATGGTGGGCGGTTAAGACGTATTTACGCTTCATGATTAGCGTAACGACCCCCGAACCCTGATAGCCGTTATCGCTGGTGATAAGAAGCGTCGCATGGGACACTTTTGCGAGTAATGCGTTTCGTTCTTTCTGTGCGAATGCACTCGGCGCGTTCGATGCTCCTGAGACGGTCAGGGTAAGGCAAAAGGATATAACACAGATAAAACGGGGCATAGACCGCACATTATACCCATTTGTTTGGATAAACTCTATTCATAATGCGTGAAAAACATTTGGGCGCCGCGTACGCAGTCTTTTATTCAGCGATCTCGATGAGGTGGCCGGCGGAATCATAAAGGCCAATCCCCGTCTTGGTGTTGATCAGTTGGTACTCATCTCCAACAGAAACGGCCTGCTCCTCGGAGTCGCAAGCTGTGAGAGACAGGTGCTTATTGTTGGGCTTTAATTGAAAAGCGGTCACGTAGGTCGCCGTTGTGGCATTGGTGCGTAATAGGATTACCGCACGATGGAGATTTTTTTTTCCAGTAATTCCCTGTCCTAAATAAGCATAACTCGGAGAAAGAAATTGTATTGTTCTTCCATAGCCTAGAAACGCTGTGAACGGCGCGTGGCCGCTCTCCTCAATGTTTATGTGCCTGTATCCATATTGATTCGATAGTTTGTGCAACGAAGAAGGCTGAATCTTATTCCGGGTACTCATCACCCTAGCATCGACGTGTAGTGCGTAGTCGTACTGATGCTTTGCATCAGACTCGATCACAAAAAAATCAAAGACTATCGAATCAGCAATCGCGATAGTCCGCTCCATGCGTACACCTTCATAGGCGTCAGTGCATTGGGCTCGAAATGCCTTGAGCTTTTTTCCCGTGTAAAATAAGAGGGGACGTCCTCGGACAATTGTGCCAGGTGGAGGAACCGGCCACGGGTCATCTGAATCTCCCTGGGGTGCCTGCGACATCTCGTCGACTGTGATTGTATTATGGGCAATCGTCTGGCGATCCCATGATAGATATTCCTCATCTGCATAACCAAAGTATTTGACTTCACGAACTACTTTTCGTGCGCCATCACTCACGACAATCGAAAGTTTATCAGGATGTGAATGCCCTGACCCCCAGCAGCCAAAGTTCATTTCTGCGCACACCGCCGACGGATCAGTGGATTGGCGAAGAATTGCGTAGCCACCGTTCGGGAATAAAGTACAGCCATTTCTGTGAATCCCCGAATTGCCTATGGATGCATTCGAAGTTAATGAAAAAGCGCCCAACGGAAGGTCCGGCTCTAACCAGAGTAAATCGGCGGGATCTGATACCCGAACCGGCTTCGAGATTAACGTATCGTCCCAGGGCCGCATATCAGTGTGAGAGATTCTTGCAGCAAATGCAAATTTAGGATCCCGCCATGCGCGCCATGCGGCTTCATAGTAACGCCGAGTTACGAAATGATCCGCAGATGCATTGGCGACGTTTGTGACGGCACCATCACTGAATGATCTATAGAACAACGCATCAAACATCGGTTTGACTGTTTTTTTTCCCGCCGCTCCGAACTTGCGTTCAACATCCGCGCCCGCATCACGCTGATCGGCCGAAACCTCAAGATTCCATAGATCAATCCCGCTATGCCTTGCAGCCTCCATCAATAAAAAATAACTGTCCGATGTGAAGGCCTGATATCCGAATGATCGCTCGTAAAATATGCCGTCCCCAAGAATTGAGTACCCCAGATGCTGTGCAAACCCGTTGCGAATAATGCGCCCGTCCGCTGCGTAAAGACCATTGATTGCTTCATCAATAAAATCGCAATTGCCGATGCAGAATCCGATAACCCCGAGTCCGGCAATTGCACGTGCCCTCCAATTGCTCCGTGTCTTGTGATTGCAGATCCGGAGTACTTCACCACATGGAATAAAGATCTGGGTTTCGATACTTTCTTTTTCTTTGTCATTGAGAACGCCCGAATTATAAATAAGATCGTAGGCGGTCGCTAAATCGATTGCCCATCGCGCCTCATTGAGGGTTGATGGCATCGCTTTGCCTTTTGTCGCGGACATAACGTAATCTGGATACACCGGTACGTAAGACATGAGTATCTTTGCTGCAGCCTCTGCAAAGTGAGTGCGGTCAGTCAGTAAATAGGCAATGGCCATATCGCGGGCCAAGATACTAATAGCACGATTTTCAACATCTTTAATGACAGGCGGGGGAACTGGGATATGGGTGCGTTTGCTTTCACATCGTTGAATGAAATCGGAAACAAACTGCTGTAAATTAGGGGTTTGCTCAATGTGAGCCTTGAGTGCATCAACTTCCGCGGGATTGGTAAACAATCTCGGGTGTGGCGGAAATGATTGAGGGCAGTCGACTTTATTAGCGTCAGTAGGCGCAGCTAAAAATGCCCACAGCGAAAAGAAAAAAAAGATTCGAAGCGGCCAATGGGCTTGATAATGCAGGGAAATATCTACGCGACTAGTAGCTTGGATACAGTACCCCTTATTGCGTTACGCCGATGCGAGAGCTTTCCGGCCGAGGGGCCGTCCGAATAAAATCAATAACGAAAAAAGGGCGATCTTTATCGCACCATTTTCAGGCACCGTTTGCAATTCGACCCAGTCATCATCGTTTCTCGACCCCCACCAGATGACGGGGGTCGATGTCCGGGACGCCTTTGAAATTGAAAGGTCCGCTCGATCCGCATTGCGGGCGCTGTAGGTAGAGAAAAGTGTTTCCGGCATCAAATCAAAATAAGAGACCCAGTATTTTTCAGTGGAACTAACCGAGTAGAGAACAGCAATGTCGAAATCATGGCTCGTCCGCATATCCGCATATCCCATGAAATCGCCTGCGATCAGCGAATCGGTGACGTAAGTTGCGTCATCCACCTGATGAAAAGGCCAGACCGCTGCGGGCCAATCGTTCAATATTTGAGGATAGTCGTTATCGAGGTTTAGGTGGAAAAGAATCGCAGTATAGTTTGAATTATCAACGGATGTAATTTCAACGCGTTTATTCACAATAGAAGAATCGTCGTCGTTTACCTCTTCGGTTACACGCGTAATGACTCCATCAAACGGTGCATAGACTGGGATTGTCGTGAAATCGCCGAGATGAATTGCGTAGGGCGCAAAATAATGCTTCATGCTGCTATCGGGTTCAGTGGAGTCGGTGGCGCCAAAATACTCGCCACCATAAGAAAAGCTCGGGTCGTAGGAGAAATCATGGCCTGCCCCGGAACGAAATGTGGATAATTCCTCGAGCATGGATATATCGGTAACGTGGGACTCGATCAACTCCGGGTGGACAACCGTGCCCCGCGCATGGTTCATGGGCATCGACGTGATGATCGTCGTGATCAAGCATATGCCTAAAACGCTTCCGAATCGCATACACGGGCTCCCAAAAAGATGAGGATGGACACCGTATACCATAGTTTTCAAAGTAGGCAAAGATTATCTTTTGTCCCAAAACCGCTCACTGCACCACCGTAGTCCAGTCCCCGGTAGGGATGATTTCCCAGACCGAGTCGACTTTGGAAACGTAGATCCACATAAATGCAACTTGAGGGCCCGCTAGCAAGATCGGTGTGCGTTGGAAAAGCTCGGGATGACACTCGTAGGCATTAATTTGGGGAGATTTTTTTCTGCTGACCTGGTAGAGCTCTCCGCAGATTGCATTGACACCCCCGCTAATGGCAGCAGGCCACAAACCGGAATGGTTGTCGTAGATTGTGCCGTAGTGCACGTGAAGCACAGGAAGTCAGCTTCTGCGAGCATTTGATGCATCCGCATCCCCCGGCGGAGCGACCCATATCCAAAGAGGACTTCCCGATGCGACATGATTTCGAGAGGTTTTCCGGCGTACGCCTTGCTTAGTTATCTTGTGTAGACGACTGTGGAATCGATTCTAATCGATATGCCGTCCGCAGACGTTTTACCCGATGAAGTCCAAATTGATCGACGGTATTGATTTTCCCCGTCAATTCTTGGCTATCGATTTGACTGAGCAGATATTCGCAATCGGGGAAAGATATTTCGTAGATTTCATCGTGATGGCGTTGCCTGACAGCAATACACAAAAACCGTGCCTTGGGTGGTTTGTGTGGATCGATTGCGCTCTTTTTTTGAGAAAGTTGAAAAGCTAGTAGCACATTGGCATCATCAGGACCCGCATCCGCAGCGGATTGCTGCAGGATCGTCGCGGGCGTCAAAAGATAGGCCGGTCGTTCAATACGGAAGTTCTCGCCATTCCATTGAAAAGTAACGTCCTTTGGCTGAATTGCGTTCAGCAAATGATTGGATCCGACAATCTTGTACCAGTTGTAAGAAGTATGCTGGGAAGTCTCACATCCAGGCATCTGACTATGCAATCTTGGACCGATGATCGAAATCGATCGAAATGGCAGCCCATCCTCAAGAGATACTTCGACTTCGTGCTGAAAGATTTCAGCGGGGCGTACTACAAAAGCACCGTCATCGGCCAGGGCAGTAACGGAAAATGCGCAAAGTGAAAGCAGCAGCGACGTATGAGCGTGATTGAGGATACACATAAAAAAGGGGGAGCGATGGGTGTCGCTCCCCCGAATCGATTCCTATGATTATTAAGCCTTAGGTAAAAGGACGGCGTCAATAACGTGAATGACACCATTTTTACAAGGAATGTCTGCTTGGATCACTTCAGCGTTGTTAATTTTGACTTTTCCACCATCGACGGAAATACGAATGTCAGATCCCTCAAGCGTTTTTGCGCTGGTTAATTTAACGACATCCTTTGCTTTGACGCGACCAGGGACCACATGGTAGGTGAGAACCTTGATGAGTTCGTTCTTGTTTTCCGGTTTAAGCAATTCAGCGACAGCACCTTCGGGTAGTTTGCTGAAGGCATCATTGTTTGGCGCGAAGACCGTAATCTGATCATCTCCTGAGAGGGCGTCAGCCAAACCGGCTGCTTCGACAGCGGCGACAAGCGTTTTGAAGTCGTCGTTGTGTTTTGCCGCACTAACAACCGACTTGTCGCACGTTCCGCAACCGGCGTAAGCACCGGCAATACTAACGGCAATAATCAGACACGAAATAGCTAAAATCCTCTTCATCATGCTCTCCTTTTATGTATTCTTTGTCCGGACTGTCTGCTTGGTGATAGCCATACTGGCTTTTTAAATATAGACAGGTCCTTGCAGCCGGCAAGCGTACAGCGAGCGGTTTCCCCGCATTTATTATTGAATTTATGAAATAGGCTGCCACAGCCTGCCAGAGCGTCCGTCGCGCCACCGGAGTTTGTTTAGGGGCACCCCTCAGCGATCATTATCCTGTACGTATTAACGTCCGGATTTCATCGCGGGGCGCTACGACGCTGCCGGCAAATTCTTTTGCAGCCGCATCGTCTTGGAACTCGATGATGCGGTTCGGCCTAAGCAATTATACCGCACCGCAAGGGAGCGTAAATCGTTGCAGAAATGTGCCGGACTTTGGTATCGATCCTCAGGGTCTTTTTGCATGGACTTTTCAATGACATCAGCCAACTCGGTGGGAACAGATTTCGAAAGCTCGTCAACACGCACTGGCGACTTTTCCATGATGGCTGTAACAAACTCGGCAAATGTACCCTCTCCAAAAGGATGGGTGCCGGAAAGCATGTGATACATGGTTGCGCCGAGCGAATAAATATCGCTTCGATGATCTGCGTTGACCGCATCATCAATTTGCTCGGGTGGCATGTAGGCAAGCGTCCCTACGGCTTCGCCAGGTGCGGTGATGACTGATTGCACCGGACGGTAGAGACGCTTTGCAAGACCGAAATCTACGAGTTTCGCTACACCCCGTCTATTGATCATGATGTTGCGCGGTTTGATATCGCGATGAATAATTGACCGTTCATATGCGTATTGGAGTGCCGCGGTAATTTGAATCCCAATCTGAAGAGTTGTTGATACAGATATGTG
>CAUZBD010000147.1:0-6268 GCA_963577795.1 Planctomycetota bacterium
GGCGATTCCCTCTTGGAGATTAAAAAATTGAATCTTTTTAATGGTTGGTAGCGGATCTTTGCTCCAGAGGGACCAGTTCTTTCCGCCATCTGAGGTTCGTAACAAAGTACCGCGCCGTAGTTGGGTATAGGGTTCGGTCCAGCCACCGGCGGCCCAACCCGTTTGCGAATCGAGAAAAGAAACGGCATATAGCTGGCAGCGGACCGGGATGTTCTGCAACTGCCACTGAGCACCGCCATCGCCGGTGTGCCAGATAGCGCCACTCTCCCCGACAGCCCAACCGGAGTGGACATCGACAAACTCGATGTCTCGAATGACCGCATCACGGCGGAGACCCTCGGCAAAGATCATTTCCTCGGCAATGCCCTGCGGCGGATGTGCGGTGAGCATCAACGCCAACAGGAACCATCTTTTCCAGAGCGAATGGAAGAGACCAGGAAGAGGATCGAGACGTTCCGCGCTTGTTCGTTCCATGGCATCGCTGTCCCTAAAGATTGTCCGCAAGGTGCGATTGTAGGCTCTGGCGGGGAAAGAGACCTAGAGCAAATTCAAGTTTACAGGCAACGCGGTTCTTAGACCGCTGCTTTGACCGAGAGTCGACTTAAAGTTTCGATCAGCTTGGCAATGGTCGTTTCGTCGTGTCCGTAGGAGAGACTCAGGCGAAGCAGGCATTCCCCTGCCGGGACCGAGGGAGGCCGGATGGCGGGGATGAAAAATCCCGCCTCCAGCAGTTGCTGGGAAACATCCAGTACGCGGTCTGTCGAACCAATGTAGAGCGGCAAAATATGACTTTCGGATTGGCCTGTATTGAAGCCTAAATCGCGAAGCGTTTTCCGCAGCGTGTTGGCCCGGCGGAAGACGATTTTTCGACGCTCGGGTTCCTGCTGAATAATTTCAAGGGCAGTTGCAGCGGCCGCAACCGCCGCCGCGGGGGGGCTGGTCGAGAACACATAGCTCCGTGCGCGATTGGCCAACCAGTCGATGAGTGCCTGTCGACCACATACGAACCCCCCACTACCTGCCAGTGCTTTACTCAGCGTTCCGATCTTGATATCGACGGCAGATTCAACACCCATCTTTTCGGCCACCCCGCGACCGCTCTCTCCAAAGACACCTGTTGCGTGTGCTTCATCGATCAGGAGCATGCATCCGTATCGTTCGCGAAGGGAGGCAATTTCAACGAGTGGCGCAAAGTCACCATCCATACTAAAAAGACTATCGGTAACAATAAGCTTTTTGCCTCTCGGAGTTGCCTGCTGCAATAGGGTTTCGAGGTGTTCGACATCGCCATGACGATAGATTGCGATGGTGGCCCCTGAAAGTCGGCAGCCGTCGATCAGGCTCGCATGGTTTTTTTGGTCTGCAAAAATAAAGTCATCCGGACCCACGATCGCCGGAATGGTTCCCACGTTCGCAGCAAAACCAGAGCAGAAGAGCACCGCCGCGTCGGTCCGTTCGAACCGGGCCAATGCCTCGGCAAAGGCTGCGTGCTGCTCGGTGTGCCCGCTGATCAGCGGACTGGCGGCAGCGCCCCAACCGTCGCGTTCGACCGCGGTGCAGACGGCCCGCACGATACGGGGATCATTGGCGAGGTCAAGGTAGTCATTGGAGCCGAAATGCACGACCGAACGACCAGCAAATGTTACCTTCGGCTGTTGCGGCCCCGAGCGGACGCGTCGCTGTCGACCGAGCCCTTGTTCTTCGAGTTGCTCGAGGGCACCGCTCAGCCAATCGAGGGGGGATTGCTGGTTCTCGCTCATGGGGCGTCGCTTTGCCGATTCTCTACCGAGACGCGGTTTTGGATTTTGTTTTTCCGTTTTGGCGGATGGGGTCGATACGCGTTGTCTCATCCGGTTCGGGTACCGGTTGGGGCATTCGAGCACCGACCCCAAGTAACCACTTGGAGAGGAGAACGTTCAGTTGCTTGGCCCGCTCGGGCATTGTATCTGCGAGGTTGTTCTGCTCGCCGAGATCGTTGGCCAAATCGTAGAGTTCCAATCGACCGTCATCGTAATAGCGGATCAGTTTATGATCGCCACTGCGAACGATGCTGTACGGCGTGGCATCAGTCCCGCGGTAGTGGGGGAAATGCCAAAACAAACCTTCGCGTGAAAGTTCCTCGCGTCCCTCCATCACTCCGAGTAGACTCTCACCATCGATGGGTATTTCGTCAGGAATCGGGAGGCCTGCGGCCTCGAGAAGCGTGGGGAGAATATCGACGCTACTGACCGGTATGCCCGAAACGCTATCCGGTGCGATGACTCCCGGCCAGCGGGCGATCAGCGGAACGCGAATCCCACCTTCGTACGGCATCCCCTTCCCGCCTCTTAAAGGTGCGTTGTTGGTAACCGATGCCAGGCCACCATTATCCGACGTGAAGAGAACGAGCGTATTCTCGCGCAATCCTTGGGCATCGAGTTCCGCCAGAACTCGGCCCACAGACTGATCTACACTGGCAATCATTGCAGCATAGGCCGGGTTTTTCTGGTCGCCAAGTGGCTTTTGTTTGAAGTATTCCGCAAGATCTTTTTTTGCTTGGATGGGAGTATGGACCGCATAGTGTGAGAGGTAGAGGAAAAAAGGCCGCTTCCGATTTCGTCGGATAAAGGCGACTGCCTCGTTCGCTTCACGGTCGGTAAGGTACTCCCCTTCATTGCCCTCTTCAAATCCTGACAGACGATGCGCGTCCTTTGGTGAGAACGGGAAGTAATAGTTTGGCGGCTGTCCTAGAGCCGACCCCCCGCGGTGATACGAAAAACCTTGCTTGTCCGGATACCAGGGTTCAGCCCCCAAGTGCCACTTGCCGATCTGAGCGGTCGTATAACCGGCTTCACTAAAAATCTCCGCGACCGTCTGCTCTTCCAGTTCCATGCAGAAGGGATTTTTGGGCGTGAGCAGTCCTTCGCCCACATTTTCAAATCCTGCCGCGGGAGTATCTTTCTCTGTTGCTGTGGTGCTTTTTGGCGCCATCCGCATCCAATCGGTCATTCCGATCCGTGCCGGATAGCGACCAGTCAGAAGGGCCGCCCGCGTCGGTGAGCAGACAGCTGCTGCGGCGTAGGCATCGGTAAATCGTATTCCATCTGTAGCTAACCGATCGATATGCGGCGTTTCATAGTAGGTCGCGCCGTAACAACCCAAGTCTCTCCACCCCAAATCGTCGACAAGGATGACGACGACGTTCATCGCTTTTCCATCGGTGTCGGCGTGCACTGCACGGAGAAACCACGATGGACCTAGGGCGATTAGCAGGCAGGCAACGATCAAAAGATGAAGCAAACGCATGCAACGGCTCCAGGCGGTCCCGGCGGGAATAGGCCTCGCATTATCTCTGCCTTTCGAAGGTGTGGCAAGAGTCGGTGCGACGGCGCCGAAGAGGACAGCAATCACTAATTGTCGCGCAGAGTGGGGCTGTGTAGGATGCAAAAGACAGACGGATGCTAAAATGACGCATTCCAATTAACTTGGGAGAGCAAACGGTGCAAATCGAAGAGAACGACTTTCGAGAGATACAAGATTGTGTCCTTGCAAAAGGGCCCGAAGAGGCGCTTGCGCAACTGGCAACGCGGTTGCAGGCCGAATCCCGCTACCACGAATACTTTGAAGCCCGGTTAATGCAGTGTCGTTACCAAGCAGGTTTGCCGGTTGGCGCACATTTTCAACTCGAAGAGGTGCCTGAGTCGGTCCGGGATACATTGGAGAAAACCTATCTAGCGATCTGTGGCGATACGGGCCGCCTGTTTTTAGCAGCGGATAAATTACGCGAGGCTTGGATGTATCTCCGCACTGTCGATGATCGTGAAGCGATGCGAGAGGCGTTTGCCACGACGGAAGTCAATGCGGAAAATATTGACAGTGTATTGGAGATTGCAATTTACGAGGGGGTCGACCTTGCCTTTGGGTTCAAGCATTTGCTCGCTGAGATGGGGACCTGCAATGCGATTACCACCTACGAATCGGTCATGCCGGCCCAAGGTATGTTTCAGCGGAAGCAGATTGCTGGTCTGTTGATCGAGCATTTGCATAAGGAACTTGCCTCAAATTTCCATGCGGCACTTAACACTGAAGCCCCGGAAGAGCCTTTTGCATCCAACACGCTTTCGCGATTGCTCCAGGGATGCGATGGGGAATTTGGGGAGTACACCGTGCATGTCGATGCCTCCCATCTCAGTTCCGTGGTCCGCTTTGCTGAAATTGTCGAAAAAAAGGAACACCTACAGCGGGCTTATGATTTAACGCTCTACGGAAAGCGACTTCATCAGAATTTCCATTTCCCCTGCCCTGCACCCTTTGAGGATATTTATGAAAGCCATCGCCTGCTGTTTGGGTCCCAGTTAGGGCAAGAAGTGGATGCGGCAGTCGATTATTTTCGTACTCAGGCTGAACAAGCACACCGCGAAGAGGGAACTTCGTGGCCGGCGGAGGTCTACGTGATGCTCCTGGATCGCCTGGGGCGATTTCCGGAGGCACTCCTTGCGGGAATAGAAATGTTGCCGCCTGATCGGCAACTCGAGGGGGCCGCTCCGAGCCTGCTGGAACTGGCTACCAAGTCGGGCGACTATGAGCCTTTGCTCAGGCACTATCAGCAGCGGGGAGAATTATTGACCTTTACTGCGGCATTGATTCAGCAGCAGTAGCAACCCTTTCTTGCCGTCGATTTGATGCATAAAAAAACTCGGCCCGCCGGAAACCGACGGGCCGAGATTATCTTACGCTTTACAAGAGTGTCGAAACACTACTTGGCGGCATACATTCCACGACGACCGATCAACGCGGAAGCATCGGGCTTCGGCGTCGGGGGCATCGGGACGGCATCGCCCGAACCAGCAGCGCCACATCCACAGGCGGGCTCTGCGCCACAACCAGCGGGAGCAGCATCACATCCGCCTTTGTCGCAACCACAGCTGTTGCACTTGTTGCAACGGCTCTTGCAGCAACGGTCTTTTTTGCAGCATCGGCTCTTGCAGCAACGATCTTTCTTGCAGCAACGATCTTTTTTGCAGCAACGATCTTTTTTGCATCGGCTCTTGCAACCACGATCGCAACCACGATCGCAACCACAGGACTTGGCGGCATCACAACCGCAAGCCGGTGCAGCATCACAACCGTTCGAATCACAACCGTTCGAATCGCAACCACAATCCTTCTTCTTGCAGCAACCTCGGCTGCAATGGAAGAAGTCAAGCAGGCCACCACAGCGGCTGCTCTTGCATCCACAGGATTTTTCACATCCACAGGATTTTTCACATCCACAACTTGCTTTTGCATCGCAGCCAGCTGGGGCGGCGTCACATCCGGTGTCGCAACCACAAGCAGGAGCGGCATCGCAACCGCAGGTGTCACAACCACAACCAGTACCAAGCATACGGTCGAGCAGTTCGAAACCGTAACTATGTTGGCTGGTGCATAGGCTTACGCTCAATACGAGCGCGCCGACAAATATGCTCCACTTCATAGAACTATGTCTCCTTTACGATCCGAACCGCGAGTTTAATCCTGCCTGCGGGTCATTTGGCAAATGAGACGTATCCGGCGATACAACTCACTTCCATGTGTGTGGCCAAAATTCCTGGTAAGGGTCGAGCACCAGGTCTTATAAGCCATAACAGGCAGGTTGGCTGGGTAGGCAAACCCGAGGTTCATAGTTTGGGTCACGTTACGGCCGAGCAAGCACATCCTTGACTTGCAATAATAATCACACCGCAACGCTTCGTTGTCTTGCCACTGATTAGGCATAAGGCTTTATCAGAAAGCGACACCTACCGTATCGGCTACGTTGACAAAGACCCTTGAACGTTCCGAACCCTTTTTTTGCAAATGGCTTACGACGACTGTTAGGGTAACTTTTCCGCTTCAGGAAGGTAGTGAAACCTTAACGATTATTCGGGACCCGGCGGCACGCAAGCGGTGGCCGGTAACACCCCTAGAGAAAAGGGTTTAATGCGCTTTTTCCTGTTTCAGCGTGTGCGGCAGACGGCTGGGCTCAGCGTATCGGCGCGGTCGCAGAAACTTTTTCAATGGCTGCCATCATGGCCGTTCGATCGATCTGATGGACGTCCTTCGGTGCCCCTACTCCCGTAAGCATCGTCACTGTCAGCCGTCCACCGAGGTGTTGGCGGAATTCTTCAAGGCCTGCCAAAAGGGTATGGCGGTCGATTTCCGCCAGCGCGTCGAGACGGAAACCAAGCTTTCGGAGGCAATCGACCACTCGGTCGGCGATCGGTATGGGGAGCCCATGTTTCAGCGACGAATAAATAGTATC
Organism: Planctomycetota bacterium; assembly: GCA_963577795.1. Classification (GTDB taxonomy): domain Bacteria; phylum Planctomycetota; class Planctomycetia; order Pirellulales; family UBA7805; genus UBA7805. The sequence goes on from CAUZBD010000147.1 coordinate 6,263, forward strand.
CACTGC